>LUZZ01000246.1 GCA_001603845.1 Syntrophobacterales bacterium Delta_01
GGCCGCCGTTCCCGGTATATTGAGGACAATGGCCGGAATGGAGCCGGAGTACACGGCGGCGTTCCAGATGCCGAGGAGGAAAAGCACGCCCGTTTCCGCGGGAAAAACGAAAGTGAGCGGCAGCAGGATGGTCATGGCGGCCGCGCCGGTCAGGCCGGGGACGGCGCCGAAGATCATGCCTATAACCACGCCCATCAGCATGACAAGGAGATTCGTCACGTGGATGGATTGAAACAAGCCAGAGAGCATCAACTCTCCCATTTAATCACCTCGCCATTTAAAAGAATATTCCCGTGGGAAGAGGAATGCGTAAAAACAGGAAGAATACCGCATAAATCACGAACGTGGTCGCAACGGGCAATACGGAGAGAATAATCCAACTGCGTTCGCCGAGCGCCAGGAGCACGGCCGCCATGAATACGGCGGTCGAAATGTAGTAGCCGGCCCAGTTGCAGACAAAAAGATAGCCGACCGTGAGAATGACGGTTCCCCAGATCATGTACTTTGCCGAACTCGCATCCCGGGGACAGTCCTTCTCCGGTTTTGCCTCCCTGATCCTGTCGTACAAGTATTTCAGGCAAAGCAGGAAGATCCCTATCATCAGGCCCTGGGGCCAAAGGGAGTCCCTGGCCTCGTAGGACATGCTCTCCCGAAACATCAGGCAGAGGACGACGATGATGATGAGCGGGCCGATAAATTTCGCTATCCTGTTCATGGTTCCCCCAGTTGGGCGTAACTTTTGTCCGGGCGGCCGGGCACCCCGCGGTGCCGGCCGCCCGGAGCTGTGTCCGGAGCGCAAACCCCGGACCGGTTGACACTACTTGATGGCGATTCCCATGCCCTTGAACGTCTCGCCGAACTGATTGTACTGGCCCATGATGAACTCTCTGGCTTCCTGGGGGCTGAGATAGTCCACCGTCAGGCCGACCTTCTTGAAGTCTTTGGGCAGTTCGGGGTTTTCCAGGGCGGCCTTGAGGGCCTTGCTCAGCTTTTCCAGGACGGGTTTGGGCGTTCCCTTGGGGGCGGCCAGGGTGCGGAACACGCCGACCGAGTCGTCATATCCCAGTTCTTTGAGGGTCGGAACATCGGGGAAAAACGGCGAGCGTTTCGGGGCGGCAACCGCAAGGATGCGCACCGTGCCGCCGGCCGCGTGCGGCATGACCTCGCTGGTGTTGTTGAAGGAGTAGTCGGTGTGGCCCCCCAGGACCGAGGCGATATCGGCCGCTCCGCTCTTGAAGCCGCCCACCACCTTGGTCTTGATCCCGGCCAGGTGGGTGAAAATAGCGTCCGCGATGTCGGAGCTGGTCCAGCCGTCCATGTAGGGGATGCTCAGCTTGTCGGGGTTCGCCTTGGCGTAATCGACGAGATCTTTAAGGGTTTTCCAGGGCTTGTCGGAATTTACGACCAGGAAGTTGGGGATGAAGGATACCTGCCCGATGTATTCGTAGCTCTCGGGGCTGAAGCGGATGTCCTTGATGAGCCACGGACCGGAGCAGATGCCGGTGCTGACCATGGTCAGCGTGTATCCGTCGGGCTTGGCCATCGCGCCCAGCGTATGGCCGGTGATGCCGCCGCCGCCTCCCCGGTTCTCGATGATGACCTTTTGACCCAGTTCTTTTTCGAAGTAGGGGGCAAGCGCCCGTGTGTTCACATCGACGCCGCCGCCCGCTCCGAACGGAACGATAATGGTTATCGGCCGCGACGGGTATTCGTCCGCCTGGGAAAAGGACGAGAAGAGACAAACCAAGCCCAAAACGGCAAAAAATACGACCAAGAAATTCCACCTGTTCACTTTACTCATGCCTGATCTCTCCTTCCGGGTGTTTGAGAATATGCGGGGGCGGCGGAGCGGATTTCAGCCGGCGCCGCCTCCCGGTGCACTTCGCCCGGCCTGCCGCGGGCGGCTTCTAGAAGTCATAGAGCACCGCGGCATTGTCGGCCAAAATCGCGTTTCGAACGGACGCATCCGGGACCCAGTCGAGCAGCGCGTCGAGGCAGTCCGCTTCTTCGGGCCGGTTTCCCGGCGTGTGGTTGGGGTGCGGCCAGTTGACCGCGTACACCAGGCGGTCCGGCCGCACAGCCGCCAGGGCCCGGACCTTTTCGCCCACGTCGGCGAAATGAGGCGGCCCGTCGAGGCTCGCCAGGTAGGGGGCGGAAATTTTCACCCAGCAGCGGCCGGTCTCCATGAAGCGCAAAAGCGCCTGGAACCCGGGATCGTTGATCCCGTTTTCCGGCGGCGTGCGGCCGACGTGGTCGATGACGATGTCCACCGGCAGTTTTTCCAGAATGGGCATGGCGTCCGGCAGCCAATTGCCGCGGTCCTGCACCTGGAGGTGCCAGCCCAGGGGCGCGATGCGCCGGGCCATTTCCGCGGCGTCGCCCATGATGAAGTCATCCACGATGAGATAAAACCGCAGCCCGCGGATTCCGGCATTGTGCAGTTCCTGGAGTTCGCGGGGGGTGATGTCCTTTTTGGTCACGGCCACGCCCCGCGCCCGCGACGGGCCGAAATGGCGGATGGCGTCCAGCGTGCACCGGTTGTCGGTGCTGTAGAGCGAAGGCTGGACGATCACGCAGCGCTCCAGGCCCAGCCGGGCGAGCATCGTTTCGTAGGCCTCGATGGACGCGCCGAAGTTGGGCTTGCGGCCCGGAAAACGAGGATATTGATCGGCCGGCCCATAGATGTGCGAATGCGTATCGCACGCCTTGGGCGGCGCGACCAACCGCGGCTTGCGGCCCTCGCCCGAAACCATGTACTCATCTTTGATCATGAAAGAATCCCTCCGTCGGGAGCAGAAAAACCCGCTTCACATATTCCGCCCGGCCGGAATGCCGATGGAACAGGCGATTCCGCACCACGGCGGCAATTCACAACCATGCCGAAGGGCTTGCAGGGTCGCTTCCCGCCCGCAAACCTACGGCGGCAATCCGGCCATACTGGTAGACTCTTGGAATGTGCGATGCTCAACTGGAACAGGAAGAAGACACGAGGCGATACTCGCGATGGTTCAAGCACTCGATTTTACAGTATCAACGCATCACACTCGCGCAAAAAACGCGCCGGTTCCTTCAATTGTTCTGTTAGCCAGAACGCATTTCTATTTATGACGAACCATAGCGTATACCCGAGCTATGTTCAAGGGAATAATGCGTATCCCGCCGTGAGGAACGCAAATCCCCCTCGCCGCTTCGCGGCCTGATTCGGGAGGTGCGGGGAAGCCTTCGCCCGCTCTTCCAGGCAATACCGGAGTGGACTCGAATCGGAACAAGATGCGCAACAGGAACAGAAAGAAGACGGTATTTCCGACAGCCCGAATACCTTGTTTACAGTGTCCGCGTACAGCCGGATCGACGATGAGCCGATTCCGGCGCCCCCCGCGCCACCCCGGCGGCTTTCGCCGCCGGGGCCCGGTGTCTTTGCCCGTTGCCGCACTCCTGCCGGAAACGGGAGGGAGAAAGGATCAAAGACGCGAAAAGACACCGGATTCCCGCTCCCCATGTTGGCGGGAATGACGGTTGGAGACGTCCCCAGCAACCGGATCGTTTCCCGTTTCGAAGCGGCTTCCTCCGGGCGAAAGCCCGCCCGGATTCCACCATTCGCCCGCAAGACGGAAAACGGCTAGAGGCCTTTGAGCGTTGCCAGCTTCAAATCGGAGACCTCCAGGTTTTCCATATTCCAGAGCTTGTCGAGCAGGTCGCGGGCGGCACTCTTGCCGATCACCGGCGATACCAGCTCGTCGAACTTGTCGTTCAGTTCGGCATCGGACAGCGGAGCCTCCGGGTCCCCCTTGCGGTGGGGCTGGAACTGCTCGAACTTCCGGCCGTCGCGCATTTGGATGCGCACCCGCGACGAGCGCATGCGGGGAAATGTGGCGCTCATTTCCGCATCGGCGCTGAGGGTGATCTTGCCCATCAGGTCGCGGATCGCCCCGTCCGCACGCCGTTCGTCGGAAAACGCGTCGAGCCGCACGGAACCGTAGAGCAGCGCGTGGGCCACGACGTAGGGCAGGCTGAACTTGCACTCGTAGGGAGTGCGGGGGGCGAAGTTGCCGGTGACTTTTATGGGCGTTTCGGCGGTCTCCACGGTAATGGACCGGATTTGCGCAACGTCGATGCCGTGCTGTTCGCGCAGCAGCAGGGCGGCATCGATGGCCGAAAAGGTGTGGCCGCAGCAGCCGTGGTTTTTCTGGGTCACTTCCGTGATGGCATAGCGGGAACCGAGACCTTCCGTGACGCACTCCCACCGGGGCCCGTCGCACATCGCCGCGCCGAACCCCGCCTCGCCTTCCAGGATGTCCGGCGCGCCGGTCAGCCCGCAGGCCGCTCCCGACGCCGCAGTCACCCCTACCCAGGCGGCATGGCCGGCGTGCACCGGCTTGGTCATGGCGTCCGAACGGAACGCCTGCTGGAGGCCGGCGGCCATGGACGCCGCGGTGGCCAGGGCGTGCCGCATGACGTCGGCATCCAGGGGGGCCAGCAGCGAGGCCGCGGCGGAAACTCCGCCAAAGCAGCCCACCGTCCCCGTGGTATGAAAAAACCGGTAGTGCGAGGGCTGCACCGCCGCCCCGATGCGGGCGGAAATTTCATAGCCGATGGTGATGGCCTTGAGCAGATCGAGGCCGGATTTGCCCCGGTCTTCGGCCACCGCCAGGGCGGCGGCGATGGTCGGGCAGCCGGGATGATAGATCGCGTCGCGGTAGATGTCGTCGAACTCCACCGAGTGAGACGCGCTGCCGTTGATCCAGGCCGCGGTCCCCGGAAAGGCGGTCGCGGCGAACCCCGGCAGGCTCGATTTTCCGTATCCCAGCTCGGCCGCGCAGGACCGGACCAGGTTGACGGCCGGCGAGACCCGGGTTCCCGGAAACAGCGCGGAACACCAGTCGAGCAGCGCCCGCTTGGCGCAGTGGACGACTTTGCCGGGAAGGTCACGGGCGTTTTCCTGCTTCGCGTATTCCGCTAAAAGATCCACGAGCATAGACGTTCCCCTTCTGAATCGACCCAAGAGTTATACCGCTGACCGAATCCAAGCCGCGAAGCGGCACGGAAGCGCCGGGGAGCGCCGCGCGCCCCCGGCACTTTTCGTTTTCTTAAAACCCTACGGAATGATCTTCTTGGCCCGCAGCGTGTTGTCGATGTCGGGCTTGAAAAGCACTCCCTCGCCGATTTCCCTGATGCGCTTCGCCTCGCGCTCGAACACGGCCTTCGTCTCCGCCAGCACGTACTCGGCATCGGCCCTGGGCACCACCACGATGCCGTCCCTGGAGGCGATCACGATGTCTCCGGGCATCACCACCACGCCGCCGCACGAAATGGGATAGTTCACCTCGCCGGGGCCGTTCTTGAAACAGCCGCTCGCCGTCACCGTCCGGGAATACACGGGAAGCCCCAGTTCCTTGAAATCGTCGGCGTCGCGCACCGCGCCGTCCACGATCAGGCCGGCGATGCCCACCCTTTTGGCCGTTCTGCCCATCAGGCCGCCGAAGCCGGCCGTGTTGTAGGCCCCGAAATAATTGCCCACCAGCACGTCGCCGGGTTTCGCCAGGGCCATGGCCTTGTGGAACATCAGGTTGTCGCCCGAGGCGCACATGACGGTGATCGCGGGGCCGGCCACGAAATCGCCCTCATTCACGGCCTTGATTCCGGGGTCCATCACCCGGAAACGGTTCATGGCGTCGGCGATGTTGGGAGTGGGGTACTTTTTCATCTCTTCGATAATCCCGGCATCGGCCCGTTCGATCTCGGTCCGGAACCGGAAGCCGATTTTGCCAAACACTGTGGAAGCATCCGCTGTACATGTCATTTGAAAATCATCCTCTGTTCTGTTGCGATGCGTAGTTGCCAAGTCCGCCCATCAACACGATTTCAACCTGCCGCGGAGTCAGATTATGATAGACGACGAACTCGCTTCCCCGCGTCCTGTTGAACATCACGAACTCGGAAAGCCGCAGCGCCTGCTGCGTATCCGGGACCTCCAGCTCGTCGCCCGCCCGGATGGCGTCATAATCCTCCCCGTTGCGAAACATCAGGGGAACTATTCCGAAGTTGATAAGATTGGCCATGTGAATCCGTTCGATGCTCCTGGCCAGCACGGCCCGCACGCCCAGAAACATGGGGCATGCCGCCGCGTGCTCGCGCGAAGAACCCTGGCCGTAGCTGAGCCCCGCCACGATGACGGACGCAAGCCCCCTGGCCTTCACCTGTTCGCAGGTGCGGGCGAAATCCGGATCGATGTTCCTGAAAACGAATTCGCTCGATTTCGGTATATTGGACCGGTACCGGCTGACCTGGCCGGCCGGTATGATGTGGTCCGTGGTTATCTTGTCCGCCAGCTTGATGGTCACCACCGCTTGCAGGCGCTGCGGCATGGCGGTGTTTACGGGCGGCTGCCCGATGTTCGGACCGCGGGCCGCTTCGCCCGAAAAAGTCGGCTGGATGAACATGCTGTTGTCCAGGAAAAACTTTTCGGGCAGTTCGACGACCGGCTCCTCCAGCCCCAAGTCGCGCGGGTCGGTGATTTTGCCCGTCAGGGCCGCCGCCACCGCCGCCGCGGGGCTCACCAGGTAGACCCTGGCGTCCTTCGTGCCGCTCCTGCCTTCGAAATTCCGGTTGTTCGTGCGAATCGAAACGGCCCCGCTTCGCGGCGCCTGCCCGTACCCGGCGCAGAAGCCGCACGCCGATTCCAGGATGCGGGCGCCCGAGTCGATGATGTCGGTCAGCGCCCCGTTTGCGGTAATCATCCGCAGCACCTGCCGGCTGCCGCCCAGGACCCCGAAGCTCACGTCGGGATGGATCTTCTTTCTCTTGAGCATCGACGCGACAATCATCAGGTCCTTGTACGACGAGTTCGTACAACTGCCGATGAGCACCTGGTCCACCGGCGTTCCGGCGACTTCCCGGATCTTCTTCACGTTGTCGGGCGAATGGGGCAGGGCCACATTGGGCTCGATGTCCGCCAGATCCAGGTCGATCGTCCGGTCGTAGCGGGCGTCGGGGTCGGGCAGAAATTCCACCCAGTCCCCTTCCCGGCCCTGGGCGCGAAAAAACTCCCGCGTCACTTCGTCGCTCGGGAAAATCGAGGTGGTCACCCCCAGCTCGGCCCCCATGTTGGTGATGGTGGACCGCTCCGGGACGGTCAGCCGCGCGATGCCCGGACCGCCGTACTCCATGGCCGTTCCCACGTTGCCCTTGGTGGTGAGCCGGCGCAGCAGTTCGAGGATGACGTCCTTGGCGGTCACCCAGGGCCGCAGCTCTCCGTGGAGGTTCACCCGCACCACCTTGGGAAATTTCAGGTAGAACGGCTGCCCGGCCATCGCCATGGCCACGTCGAGCCCGCCGGCGCCCACCGCCAGCATGCCCACCGCCCCCGCCGTGGGGGTGTGGCTGTCGCTTCCGATGAGCGTCCAGGCCGGGCGGGCGAACCGTTCGAGATGGAGCTGGTGGCAGATGCCGTTGCCCGGTTTCGAAAAGAGGATGCCGTACTTGGAGGCGACCGTTTTGAGGTACGCGTGATCGTCCGAGTTCTCGAAGCCTTCCTGGAGAGTCAGGTGGTCCACGTAGGACACGGAAAGCTTCGTCCTGACCTTCTCGATCCCCATGGGTTCGAACTGGAGATAGGCCATGGTGCCCAGCGCATCCTGGGTCAGCGTCTGGTCGACCCGGATGCCTATCTCGCTTCCCGCCTCCATCTCGCCGGACGCGAGATGGGAGGCGATGATCTTTTCCAGTAGATTTCTGCTCACGGATGATGCCTCTTTATTTCTTGTCGAGGGCGGCAAAAATTTCGTGAAAATCCTTCGGCGGAACGCCCTTAAAGTAGGCCTTCAGCCCCAGTTGCGTGCACCACCGCAGCTTTTCCTTGGTGGCCTTGGACATCGTGCCGTCCATGCCCAGCTTGTCCAGCGTGGCGATCACTTCCACCATCTCGTGCTCGCGCCGCTCGGAGTGGATCACTCCGCGGGCCAGCAGCCCGTTGATCACCTTGAGGATGGGACCCGCGCTCAGGGTCTCTTCCACCGACGCCAGCACGTCGTCTTCGATGCCGTACTTGTGGGCCGCGATGACCATTTCCAGCAGCAGGGTGACGAACCCCTTCATGAAAATGCTTCGAAACATCTTGGAGGCCGAAGCGCTCCCGGCGGGGGCGTCCATGAGAGTGATGTTCATCCCGTACGGGGTCATCTTCTCCGCGAACTCCTTGGCTCCCTGCCCGGAAATGGAAACGGGCACCTTGTGTCCGTAAGTGGGGACCGGCCCCATCACCGCGCAGTCAACGAAAGAGCAAACCGGGGAGACGATCGCATCGACCTCTTCCTTGGTCATGGGCGAAGTGGCGTTGAGGTCCACGAAAATCTGTTCCTTCCTCAGGAAGGGCTTCGCCTCCTTAGCCAGTGTGACGGCCATGTCGGCGCTCACCGCCGAGATGACGATCTCCGTTCGCGCGATCAGTTCCTGCTGGCTGGGGATCAGGGTTACCCCCGCTTCGCCGGCGCGCTTGCGGATCAGCTCCGACTGCGGGGCCGCGTTCCAGAATTTGTCATAGGCGCAGATTCCGTCGAGGCCTTCTTTTTTGAGGCCGGCAGAGATGTTGAAGGCGGCTTCACCAAAACCGATGAACCCAAGTTTGACCATGTGAGAAATCTCCCTTTAGTACACTTCCAGCTTTGAAATTGCGATGATTCGGGACCGCGGGGCCGGTCGGACGACTTTCGCCGAAGACCCCGCGGCCGGTCGGAAAACAGGTGTTATCAAACGCCCAGGGCCTTCTTCCTGGCCCGCTCCAGCGCGTACTTGACCAGCGCCGCGAAGCGGTAGATGCCGTGGACGAACTTGCTGTAGGGCAGCACCAGGAACAGCGCCAGCACGAGCCCCAGGTGAACGGTCAGCAGCACGGGCATGGCCGGCCATTCGCGAAACGCCGCCAGGGCCAGCCCGGAAACGGTCGCCAGCAGGAGCAGCACGGTGAAGGCAATGTCGATGCCGCAGTGCTTCGGGTCGCTGATGTCCCGGTTGCGCCGGGTCTTGAGCACCAGCAGCCCGACGAGACCGGCCGTCAGGCTGAGTCCGCCCAGGGAGCCGAACGCCACGGGCAGCGAGAAGTAGCCGTACGGCGCTATCCAGTGGAAAACGTACTCGTAGATGAAGCCCGTGGTGGTGGCCGCAAAGCAGAGCACAAAACCGTAAAACGTCATATGGTGCAGCCAGCGCCGCGCCTGGGAATGCTTGTCGTCCGGGTACGTGCAGCCCAGCCCCTGGTCGTCGAGGTATTCGAGCCGGAGGGCCTCTTTAGCGGCCAGTTTCAGCGACGACGGATGAGCAAAATCCGCAAGCTTTTCACCGATGTCGTTCCAGAACCGGGTGAAGCCGATCCACAGGGAGGCCAGCACGAACAGCCCCACCAGTCCGAACAGCCCCACCAGCAGGCCGTGCGGAGCGACCTTGTAGAAGTTCCCATCTGTGACGACAGGCAGGTCCCCGCCTCCCGTGGCGGACAGCACCCCGCCCAGCAGAAGGATCAGCACCACGGACAACAGCAGCGACGTCAGCACGCCGTTTTTGCCGAAGATTTTGGCGAAGCCTTCCGGCCAGGCGTATTTTTCGAAGGACTGGACGCGGATCTTGGCAAAAAGCAGCGGCGGGTTCACTTCGAACTCGTGCGGCGGCGCATACTGGCACGCGTAATAGCACTCCCCGCAGTCGTGGCACAGGTTGGCCAGGTAGTTCATATCGTTTGGCGGAAACGCACGCCGGTATTCCATTGCCCGCCAAACCGCGCAAAATCCCTCGCAATACCGGCAGGCATTGCAGATGGTCATCATGCGTTCGCCTTCGCGCATCAGGTCATTTTCCGCCATGGTCTACAATCTCCTTCCTGCGCTCTGCGACCCGCTCTTCGCGATGGCCGCCGCCTCCTTGCCGGCGATTCGTCCGAAAATATTGCCGATCACCAGTCCGATCCCCCCGATGTAACCCTTGGGAAGGATGTTGCCGGCCATGATCTCCCCAGCGGCGAAAAGGTTTTCCGCCGGTTTGTCTCCCTGCATGATGACCCGTGCCTTTTCGTTGACCTTCACCCCGAAGTAGGTGAAGGTGAGCCCCGGCCGAAGCGGATAGCCGTAGAAGGGCGGGGTGTCGATACGCTGGGCCCAGTGGGTCTTGGGCGGCGTGAGGTCTGCGGTCTTGCAGTCGTCGAGCTTGGTGTGGTCGAAATTTCCCGGCTGCACCGCGCGGTTGTACGTCTCGACCGTCTCCTTCACCTTGTCGACCGGCAGGTCGAGCTGGCGCGCCACGTCCTCGATGGTTTCTCCCTTTATGGGCGGAAACACCGTGGGCATGAACCGGTCGATCACCTTGGAATCGATCAGGGAAAACGATACCTGGTCGGTCTGCTGGGCGACCAGGCGGCCCCAGATGGCGTAGCGCATCGGCCAGAAGTCTTCGCCTTCGTCGTAGAACCGCTCCCCTTCCTTGTTCACCATGATGCCCAGCGGCACGCAGTCCACCCGCGTCACGATGCCGCCGTCGAACTTGGGCGAGCGCCCGTCGATGGGAACCATGTGGCCCTGGGTCGGGTCGGCGGCCGTTTCCGCCCCCTGCGCCATCAGGGCCTTGAGCACCGTCCCCAGGCCGTAGTAGGTGCCGCGCACCAGGAAGTTTTCCGCGGTCTCGCCCCACACTTCCTTCAACCACGGGATGTTCGACTGAAAACCGCCGGTGGCGGCCACGACCGTGGCCCCCTTTATGGAAACCGTCTCTTTCCCGTTCAGCCGCACCGTGGCGCTGCGGAACACGCCGTCCGCGATGTCCAGGCCGATCACTTCCGCGTCGTAGAGGATCCGGACTCCCAGGTTCTCCGCATAGGCGTAGAGAGTGTTCATCAGGGTCTTGCCCCCGCCCAGAAACCAGGCGTTGGTGCGGGCGGTGTGCAGAGTCCCGGCGAGGGCCCCCTGGAACCGCATCCCTTTGTGTTTCATCCACTCCACGCAGCCCACGGACTCCCGGATCACCATTTTCGCCAGGTCCTGGTTGGCCAGGCCGCCGGTCGCCCGGATGTAGTCGTCCCAGTACTCTTTTTCCGAGTAAACGCCGGTGAAGGGATCGAACACCGTTTCGTGCATCAGCCGCATGTTTCGCGTGTGCCTGCTGTTGCCGCCCCGGAAATGCTTCGGAGCACACTCCAGCACCAGAACACTGGCGCCGTTTTCACGCGCGGTTATGGCCGCACACAGCGCCGCGTTCCCTCCGCCCAGGACCAGAACGTCCCAGTTTTTCAAAGCATCTTGATTCATAGCCATCTTCCGTTAGTGGTTGGCCCCGTACCGTTCTGCTAAGCAGAACGTCCTTCTATTTATGAATTGGCTTCTTCATACCGGACGATCAGCCAATTTACAAGGAAAAAATTCCCCTCCCCGCCGCCTCCCTCACTTGCACCGCCGGGGCGGGAGACGTAAAACACTCCCGTTATTGGGGAAACCGTCCATATTTTTTCAGGTAGGCAATGAGCCCTCCTTCCGCAAAAATGGCGGACATCGTCGCGGGAAGGTTTTTGAACCGCAGCTCAAACCCCCTGGTTTCATCGCGCACCGTCCCCTGGGCGGGGTCAATCTCCAGGACGTCCCCGTCCCGGATATCCGACGTGTCGCACTCGATCAGGAGCAGCCCGATGTTGATGGAATTTCTGAAAAAGATGCGCGCAAACGACCGGGCGAGCACCGCCCGGATCCCCGCGGCCTGGATCACCATGGGAGCCGCCTCCCGCGACGAGCCGCAGCCGAAGTTTCTCCCCGCCACCAGCAGGTCTCCGGGCACGATCCTGGCCTGGAGGCCGGGGTCGATATCTTCCAGCAGGTGCGGCACCATGGCGGCGGCGGCGAAGGTATCGCGCTTGTGTTTTCCGGCAATGATGTAGTCGGTGTTGATGTCGTCACCCAACCTGTGAGCTTTGCCTTTCATGCGAACACCTCATCGAATGGTCCGTGGATCGGTAATTTTGCCCCGCAGGGCCGATGCCGCTACCGTGGCCGGCGAAGCCAGGTAGATGCTTGCCGAGTTGTTGCCCATCCGGCCCTTGAAGTTGCGGTTCTCCGTGGAGATCACCGTATCGCCGTCACCCGGGATGCCGTTAGCGGCCCCCACGCAGCACCCGCACCCGGGGGCCACCACGACGGCCCCGGCTTCCACCAGGTCCGCCAGTATCCCCTTGCGCGCCGCGTCGAGGTACACCCGCCTGGAGGCGGGGGCCACGATGAAGCGCACGCCCCGAGCGATCCTGGCGCCCCGCACGATCCCCGCCGCCACCTCCAGGTCGCTCAGCCTGCCGTTGGTGCACGTTCCCAGAAACGCCTGCTGGATGGGCGTTCCCTCCACCTCGGCCACCGGTCCCACCTGGTCCACGGTATGCGGCCTGGCGACCATGGGTTCCAGGGCATGAACGTCGATGTCCACACGGGCGCAGAACACGGCGTCCGCATCGGAGGCCGCGGGTTCAAAGGGCGCCGGGGCGCCCCGCATTTCCGACAGCCAGTCGCGGGTCTTTTGATCGCAGTCGAAGATGCCCGCCTTGCCCCCCATTTCCACGGCCATGTTGGAGAAGGTGAACCGCTCGTCCATGCTCATGGCCCGTGCGTAATCCCCCGTGAACTCGATGGCCTTGTACGTGGCCCCCTCCGCTCCCAGGCGGGCGACCACGCTCAGGACGGCGTCCTTGGCGAAAACCCCCTCCCCGGGGGTCCCGTTAAGGCTCACCCGAATGGTTTCGGGCACCTTGAACCACAGCTTTCCGGTAAACATGGCCGCCGCGCAGTCCGTCGATCCGATCCCGGTCCCGAAGGCGTTCAGCGCCCCGTAGGTGCAGGTGTGCGAGTCGCTTCCCAGGACGAGGTTGCCCGGCGACACGTGGTGTTCCACCATCACCTGGTGGCAGACCCCGTCGCCCGCTTCATGGAAGCGGCACCCGGTCTCGCGGCTGAATTGCCTGATGATGTCGTGGATGAGGGAAACCCTCTCATTGGGGCTGGGGACGTAGTGGTCCAGGGCGAAAGCGACTTTCCGGGGGTCGAACAGGTCCCGTCCTCCCAGTTTGCGAAAGATGTCGATGGCCAGAGGCCCGTTGCCGTCATGGGCCATGACCATATCCACGTCCGCCACGACCAGGTCGTTGGCCGAAACTTCATGCCCGCAGTGGGCCCCGAATATCT
Source organism: Syntrophobacterales bacterium Delta_01 (assembly GCA_001603845.1). Lineage (GTDB taxonomy): Bacteria > Desulfobacterota > Syntrophobacteria > Syntrophobacterales > Syntrophobacteraceae > SbD1. Next base: position 13,194 of record LUZZ01000246.1, read on the forward strand.
TTTCCGAAATTGTTTTTCCCATTCGAACACCTCATGGTAGGTCCCTTTTGGCAGGTCCGTCGGTAGGGAGGGCCTTCGGGGGAAAGGGCGCCATCGCCCTTCCTCCCCCGGAGGAGTATCACCCCGATATCCAGGCGCAGCGGCCTAGTGTGCAAGCTTCATACGGGATTCCTTTATCCTGCGGTAGAACGGAAACGCCACCGAGAGCAGCGTGAGACACAGCAGGACCAGCGAGATGGGTCGCGTTATGATAAACAACAGGAGGTTCTGCCCGTGGGAGATGGCGATCATGGTATTGAGGCTGTTTTCCGCCAGCGGCCCCAGAATGATGCCCAGCACGGTGGGGATAACGCTGAACCCATAGCACTTCATGAGATACCCGATGCCGCCGAAGGCCAGCATCACGTACACGTCGAACATGCTGCCCTGCAGGGCATAGGAGCCCATCACGGTCAGCAGGATCACCGCCGCCGCCAGGTAGTGGCGGGGCGTCTTCGTGACCAGAGTGAAATAGGGGGCGAAAAACGTGCCGTAGAGCAGCATGAAGACGTTGGCCAGGTACAGGGCGATGATAAACGTGTAGACGACATTGGCGTTTCTGGCGAACAGTTCCGCTCCCGGCTGCAGGCCGTGGACCATGAGGCCGCCCATCATGATGGCCGCCACCGAATCCCCCGGCACCCCGAGGGTCAGCATGGGGATCATGGCCCCCGCGGACATGGCGTTGTTCGCCGACTCGGCGGCGGCCACGCCCTCGGGAATCCCGGTCCCGAACTGTTCGGGATGTTTCGACGCGCGCTTGGTTTCGTTGTAGGCCATGAAACTGGCGATGCTTCCGCCCGCTCCCGGAAGAATGCCCACGATGGTCCCGATGATGGAAGACCTTATATAGATCGGAATGAACTTGATGATGTGGCCGAGCTTGGGAAAGCCGATCTTGATGTTCCGGAGGTCGGCGCACATCGTTTCCCGCAGGTCTTCTTCGGGATGGACATGCCGGCGGATCATCTCCATGGTCTCCGGTATGGAAAACAGGCCGATCATCGCCGGGACCAGTTCCACCCCGTCCAGGAGGTTCGGAATTCCCATGGTGAAACGCGGTATTCCCAGAAGCGGGTCCATGCCGATGGTGCCCACGAACATGCCGAAAACGCCCGCCATGAGCCCCTTGAAAATGGCCTTTTCACTGATGGTGGCGATGATCGTCATGCCGAACAGGGCCAGGAGGAAGTATTCCGGCGGGCCGAACATGAGCGAGATGCGCGCCAGCGGAGGAGCGAAAAGGAGCAGCACCGTAACCCCGAAAATCCCCCCCAGAAAGGAGGCGAACACCGATTCCCGCAGGGCCTCGCCGGCCAGGCCCTTCTTGCACATCGGGTAGCCGTCCAGGACGGTCGCGGCCGCCGAAGGGGTCCCCGGCGTGTTGATCAGAATGGCCGCAATGGAACCGCCGTACATGGCTCCGGCGAAAAGAGACCCCAGGAGGATCAGCCCGGTGGCGGGGTCCATGCCGAAGGTCAGCGGCAGAAGGATGGCGACCCCCATGGCCGCCGTAAAACCGGGCAGGCCGCCGAAAATAATCCCGGTCAAAACGCCCCCCGCTGCGATGAGCAGGTTGCTGAGCTTGAAGACACCGCCTATAACACTTAATATGCTGACTTCCATACCCGGTTGTTCTCCTCACCGTAGCGAATAATCACGAACCGACACCCCACCCGACGCTGCCCGATGCCCTCGCCGTTGCGCCGAAACAAAGCCCCACGGGGTCTCGAACCCGTTGGGCGTTTCGCCGCTCAAACGACCGGCCGTCAGAACAACCACCCCTCGGGGAACCAGACATAAAGCCATTTCTGGAAAACGGCATACATCAGGGCCACGTACACGACGGCAAACAGGAAGTAGAACCCCCACCCCTTACGCCTGAACAGCCACAGGTAGAAAACGATGAACACGAACGTGGTGACGAAATAGCCGACAAAAGGAAAGATCACGGCATAGGCGACGAGCAAAAAGAACGAGAGGAGCTTTTCCTTGGAATAGATGATGCTGACAGGATGCTCGGCCGTGCGCTGGCGCGGAAAGATGAACAGCAGCACCGACAGGGCGAAAAGGATGTAGAGAAGAAACCTTGGAAAGGCCACCACCTCGCGGGGATACGCATAAGTATTCCAGAACGCCACCGCGCCCAGGGCCAGGGCAATGAGTGCAATTTTTCGATCCAGGACCAGCACAGGTCACCCCCACAAAAATAGCGGCCAGGGCGGGACGACCGCCCCGGCTCTCGGGATTATTTTCCAAGTACGTCGGATGCGATTTCCGCGTTGATTTTGTATTCCTGTTCATTCAGGGCCGCGTATTCCTTGGGTCCCAGGTATCTTACGGGCAGGCCGATCTTTTCCATTTCCCCCAGGTATTTCGGGTCCTCGGATGCCTTCTTGAAGGCGGCCGCCAGCTTGTCGATGGCTTCCTGCGGCGTTCCCTTGGGGGCCATGATGCCCCGGTTGGACGAGATCACCAGGTCGATGCCCACTTCGCGGAAGGTGGGTACGTCGGGCAGTTCCTTGATGCGCTTTTCGGTTGCGATGGCGATGACCCGTGCCTCGCCGGTTTTCTGCATCTCCATGACTTCCCCGAGGGTCTGGGCGATGGCGTCGATATGGCCGCCCAGGAAGGCCGCCCGCGATGCGCCGGCGCCCTTGAAATGTACCGGTTTGGTCTTGATGCCCGCCGCCTTGTTCATGACCAGGATGGACAGGTGCCCGGAGGTCCCGGCGCCGGAAGTGCCGATGGTCAGATCGCCGGGCTTATCCTTGGCGTACTTTATGAAATCCGCCGCCGTCTTGAACCGCTCGTCATTGGCGCGGACCGCGAACAGGCGCGGGTCGGAGACCAGCAGGCAAACGGGCGTCCCGTCCTTGAGGGCGTCGTAGGAAGCCTTGCGCAGAAGCGTCAGCGTGATGGAAGCCGTATTGAAGCCCCCGATGGTGTAGCCGTCGGGTTTGGACCGCAGCATCTGGGACACCCCCACTTCGCTGCCGCCGCCTTCGACGTTCTTGATCACCAGGGCCTGTCCGAGATATTTTTCAGCGTACTTGGCCAGGATCCGGGTGCCGATATCGGTGCCGCCTCCCGCCTTGAACGGAACGATCAGGGTAACGGGCTTGGCGGGATAGTCGTCCTCCGCGCAGGCCAGCGAAAACCCCAGGCCGATCATCAAAGCCACTAGAACCAGGATTGTCTTCTTCATCGCCATGCTCCTCCAACTTGGTTTTGTCCCCGGTGCGCCCGGAAGAACCGTTCTTCCCCCGCACACTCGACCGTTTTGCCCTGTTGTTCCGCCTTCGGGCGGCCCGTTCAGCGAAAATTCCCCCGGGCGCCTACTCCAGGCGGCCGATATCGTAGTGTTTGGCCACGACGTTCAGCGTTTCCACCACGGCGGCGTCCAGAGGAATCCCTTCCCTGCGTCGTTTTTCCGCCAGGTCGTATTCGATCTCACCCGGAAGCGCGATTCGGCCTCCGTCCCTGGCCGGAAGGTCCTTGATGCGCCGGACCACCGCGTCGACGCTCTTCTTGAAATTCTGGGAAGGCATGAAGCGGGAAACGTCCAGGGCGCAGAAAAAATGGCCCGTGCGGGCCGGCCCGCTGGTATCCACAATGGTCTTCACATCCCCCGTGAGACACGAATCCGTCAGCACCCCGCACAGAATATCCACCATCAGGGAAAGCCCCGACCCCTTGACTCCGCCTATCGGTTCCAGGCTCCCCTTGAGCGCTTCGCGGGGGTCCGTGGTGGGCCGTCCTTCGGCGTCCGTGGCCCACCCCTCGGGGATGGGGCTTCCGGTCAGCGCGGCGTGCCGGATCTTGCCGCGCGCCACCACCGAAGTGGACATGTCCAGGACGATGGGTTTTTCCGCACCGGCAGGAACCGCGATGGCGATGGGATTGGTCCCCAGCAGGGGAGCCAGCGTGCCGTAGGGGTTCATGGCGGGAGAGGAATTGGTGGAAACGATGCCGATCATGTCCTGATCGAGGGCCTGCATGGCATAAAAGGACGCGATGCCGAAGTGGTTCGAATTTCTCACCGCCACAAAACCAACGCCGTGAGTCCGCGCTTTTTCGACGGCCCGGCTCATGGCGCGCTGCCCGGCCACCTGCCCGAACCCGTTGGCGGCATCCAGCAGTGCGGTGGCCCCTTCGTCCCGGCTGAACTGCATGGCGGCCGAAGGGTTCATGACGCCGGTTTCCACGCGCTGGACATAAGCGGGCAATCGCACGATCCCGTGGGATTTCACCCCCCGCAGGTCCGCGGCGATCAGGCAGTCGGCAAAAACGGGCGAAAAATCTCCGCTCAGCCCCACCGCTTCGATCACCCGGACGATGAAGCTTCGCAATAGATCGACACTGTAAAGCGATTCCATCGGAATTTCCCATCCTCCTCACATGACGTTTCCTGTACTGCTTCCGTCCGGCGCGCGGCGCCCGTTCCATCAAAGCGGGGAGCAGCGGTCCTGCCTTCCGGCCGAGCGAACCCGCCGGACTTGCCCCGGGCCGCCCCCTTGCATCCGCCTACTTGGTGATCTGGCAGATCCAGTCGAAGGAGTCTCCTCGTTTCACTCGCTTGAGCTGCAGACTGCACTTGTAAAGGCTGGCTTCGTAGAACGTGTTCACCAGCTCCACCGGACGCCCCTTTTCCGCGTACATGATTCTTTCCATAAGAAGCGTCGGGGCACCGGGGGCGATGCCCAGATGCGAGGCCACCTCCTCGTCCGCAAAAGACGCCTCCACCGTCTGGAACGCTTCCGTAAAATGAATTTGCATGTCCTCTTCGAGAATCCGCACCAGAGACCTTGTCATCAGGGTCTCTTCCTTCAACTCCCGCCCGATCTCCAGCGGCAGGTAGTTGACGGTGAAGGCCCGAACGTCCTCCGGCACCACGCGATCCCGCTTTATTCTGACCACGTACCGGTCCTTGTCGCTCAGTTCGAGCTTCCTGCGGATGAGCGGAGCGGGCTCCACCTTGTCTTTTTGCACGGTGAGGGTCGCGGATTTTTTGAGCGGCAGCAGGAGTTCGTTGGTCATGCCGATGTGCTTGAGGTACATGCTCCGGATCAGTTCCTCGTTGTCCGTCACGAAGGTCCCCTCGCCCCGCTTGCGGATCAGAAGCCCCTCCTCCACCAGGGAAGACAAAGCCTGGCGGATGGTCAGACGGTTCACGCTGAACTGGCTGCCCAGCTCGTGTTCCGACGGAATTTTGTCGCCGTGAGAGTAGTGCCCATCAAGTATCCAGTACTTGATGGTGCGTCGAATCTGGTGATAAACGGGAAGAACCGGGTCCATTACAAATCCTGACCTGCTTGTTATTCGTCACTGATTATCATTGGCGCGTTCCATAACCGGTACCCGCCGGGCGCGGGAAAGACGGGCCGTGCCCTCATTT
>LUZZ01000247.1 GCA_001603845.1 Syntrophobacterales bacterium Delta_01
TCTTTATACGCAATCCAAGATTTATTAGAACACCTCCATCCATTGCGGTCCAGGGGGTTTGAAGCATAATATTCACCAGCAAAAGACAGCTCGGATGCACCGGCGGCAAAATCGCGCTTCCCGCCTCCGCTTCTAATGTAGTACAAGAAGAATCGGCATGTTATCGACAACGCCACGCAATTTTTATCAAAACAATTGGCAATCGTCCCGGTGAGAGATCGAATCGATGGGCCGTCTTTCGAAAATTGCCGAAACCGCCCAACTGCTGGGTTCCACCGTGCTCGCGCTTCTATTCCCCAAAAGCTGTGCGGGATGCGGAACAATCGACCGTTCCCTCGACCGCTTCTGGTGTGATCAGTGTCTGGGTGAAATGGCGTTTATCGGTTCCCCGCTTTGTCCGGTGTGCGGGAGGCCCTTCCTGGACGCGCCCGATTCGTCCGACCACCTGTGCGGAGAATGCCTGGAATCGGCGTTTCATTTCGATTCGGCGCGGTCTGCGGTACTCCACCTGGGGATTGTTCGAGACAGGATTCACCAGCTCAAGTTCGGAGGGCGGCTGGAATGGACGACGCCGCTGGCCGAGTTGCTGCTGAAGGTTTACCATGGATGGGACGCCGCGGCGCCGGACTTGGTGCTGCCGGTCCCTCTCCACACCAGGCGCCTGCGGCAGCGGGGGTTCAACCAATCGGGGCTGCTTGCGCGCGAACTGGCACAAAACCTGGGGCTGCCGGTCAGCCTCGATTCCCTTGCCCGGAAACAGTGGACCGAACCGCAAACCCGCCTCAACCGCCACCAGCGCCTCAAAAACGTCCGAGGAGCTTTCGAAGTCCGCCGCCCGGAACTGGTCCGGGGCCGCCGCGTCCTGCTGGTGGACGATGTTTTCACCACCGGCGAAACGCTGAACGAATGCGCCCGCACGCTCAAGAAGAAGGGGGCGGCAGGCGTGTACGCCCTCACGGTCACACGGGCATTGCCGGATTGATAGAAAGGCATTCGCGGAGTATCATACCGGCATTGTGAACATAGCGGATGGCCGTGCAGCACAACCTTTACTGTGTTATAATTCGAAATAGAAGAGTGGCCCGAATTCGATAACCTCACTTGGGATCCTGGTCATGATATTGTCCATCGAATACGAGCAAGAGGATGATGGCCGCTGGCTGGCTGAGGTACTGGAGCTTCCGGGCGCCCTTGCTTACGGTAAAACAGTACAGGAAGCCATAAACAAGGTACAGGCGCTGGCGCTTCGTATTGTTGCGGATAAAATCGAACATGGGGATGCAACTCCCGATATGTTCGACATCAGGTTTGCCGCAGCGTGGGTTTTCACCCTGAAAATGCCCGGTCCCGCCGCTCCGCTTAATTCGGGGTCCCCATATCGGGCGGGTCCGATTTACCCGCCGCCTCCTCGGCCAGTTTCGCGTACACGACGCTCAGTTCCCGGTCGCAATCGGCCTTAGGGACGCCGTTTTTCGCCGCCTGCTCGAACGCCCTTTCCGCCTCTTTCCACCTGCCCTGCTCGCTCAGCAGGCGCCCCAGCCGGAAATGGACGTCCCCTCGCCGCGAGTCGATTTTAACGGCCCTTTGCAGGAGCCCGATCGCCGAGTCCCTGTCGCCCGTGTCCGCGCGAAGTTGCGCCGACCGCACGCACGCTTCGATGTCCGAGGGGTTATACAGCAGTGCCCTGCCGTAGTTCTTGAGGGCCGCGCGGGAATCGCCTTTTTTTTCGGCTATTTCGCCCAGCCCGAACCATGCGTTCGAGCATTTCGCGCCCCGCTTCAGGGCTTGTTCGAAAACAGGACCCGCCTCATCGAGCCTTCCGGCCCGCAGCAGGAAAAATCCGAACTGGCTGGCCGTCCACGGGTTGTCCCGGTCCGCCTCCAGCGCGCGCCGGTAGGACTTTTCGGCCTCAACCGCCCGGCCCCGTCTTTCCTGGATCGAAGCGATGTTGGCCCAGGCCGGGGAATAGTCGGAGTGTTTTTCCAGGATTTGCCGGTAGAGCTTTTCGGCTTCATCCAGCCGCCCTTCGTCCTGGTAGATGACCGCCAGGTTGAACTTCGGCCGCGGATCGAGGGGGGTTTCCCGCGCCGCCTGCCGATATTGGCTGACCGACTCGTCTATGTGTCCCCTGCCGTATTGCTCGACCGCGCGCTCATACGGGCCGCCGCTCGACGCGCACCCCGCCAGCAACAGGCAGGCGGCCAGGAAAATCAGGCTGCTACTTTTTGCCATATGGCCCTATTCTTCCCTTTTCTCTCCACGTCTGGGACCCGGCCGGAACGATCCCCGGTTCTCCGTCGGATTTCCAGACCACCTTCCAGGGATGGTCCCGCAGGTCTTCGCTCAACGTCTTGAGGTTGCGCGAGGTCTCGTCCAGTTGCGCCAGGAGCGAAGCGATGGAATCTTCGTTGGCGCTGAGGATGGTCCGGACCTCCTTGGCCGTCAACTCGCCTTCCGAAAAACCCTTATCGACCTGCCCCAGGGTCCTGGTCAGCTCGGTTTCCACCTTTTCGAGCCTTTTTTGCAGGTCGCTGTTGGTTGTACGTACATCTTTCAACAGGCCCACCACTTCGTTTCCGCCTTCGTTCGTAATGCGCCGGAGATTTTTCAGGATCGGCCCCAGCTCGACCGCCTGCCCGCGCAGGTCGACCAGCAGGCCGTTCGCACTCTGGATGGTCTCTTTTACCGAATATTGCGTCCGCACCTCGTTGATCAGGTTCCGGGACTCGTTTACCAGGTCCACCAGCCCGGTTGCCACTTCCCTGCCGGTTTCCATGATTTCGGAAAAAGACGCCGGGCTCTTCCCTTCCAGGGTCGCTCCGTCGGCCAATTCCGGAGAATCGGGAGAACCTGGCGAAATCTCAACATATTTTGCGCCCATCATGCCCAGCGCCCGGATGGCGGCATGCGAGTCCTGCCGCACGGGCGCTTCCGGCGAAATGCTCAAGCTCAGCGCGATGCGGTCCGAAGCCTCGCGGGCAATCCGGATATCCTTGACCGTCCCCACCTTGTATCCGGCATACCACACGGGCGAGCCCTTGGTGATGCCGTCCGCATACGGGAAGAGGACCACGATATGCTTTTCGCGGTCAAAGGCCGAACGGATGCCGCTCACCGCGAAAATGCCCGCGATGAACAGGCAGAACGAGACCAGGACCAGGATTCCGACCCTGATTTCCGACCTGAAAACCTGCATTGCCGTTGCTCCCTTTATCGTTCACCACAGAGTGCGCGGATAGCCGCGGAGCCGAAGGATTCGCAAAACCTGCAAAATCCCGGCCCCGTCGTTTCTTCCGTTTTTTTCTGCGCTCACCCGCGCCCGTGCGGTCGATCTCCTCTTTTCTTGATTCGCCGGCGGCTATTCCATGTCCAGAAGGTCTTCCAGGTAGTCGCGGCTCGACTGCCGCAGGGGAATGGGCCCGTCCGGGCGTCCCTCGATGAACTGCCGGACCAGCGGGTCGCCGGAATTTTGGATATCGCCGGGGGTCCCCTCGGCGATGACCTTCCCGCGGTAGAGCACGATCATCCTGTCCGAAATCTGGAAGGCGCTCTTTACGTCGTGAGTCACCACCACCGAAGTGATCCCGATCCTGCTGCTCAGGTCGTGGATCAACTGCCCGATCACGCCGGTCACCACCGGGTCGAGCCCCGAGGTGGGCTCGTCGTAGAACACGATCTCCGGGTCCAGCGCGATCGCCCTTGCCAGGGCGACCCGCTTTTGCATCCCGCCGCTGAGCTGCGAGGGCCTCAGGTGTTCGAAGTCGCGCAGGCCCACCAGCTCGAGCTTCATCTTGACGATGACGCCGATGATCTTCTCGTCGAGTTGCGTGTGCTCCCGGAGCGGGAGAGCGATATTGTCGCGAACGGAAAGGGAGTTCATGAGCGCCCCCATCTGGAAAAGCATGCCGAAGCTTTTCCGGTAGCCCTCCATTTCCGCTTCGCCGAACTTCGTGATGTCCGCCCCGTTGACCAGTACCTGCCCGGAATCGGGCCGGATGATCCCGATGAGGTGGCGCAGCAGCGTGGTTTTCCCGCAGCCGCTTCCGCCCATGATGGAGAAGACCGAGCCCCTGCACACGGAAAAATTTATCCCGTCAAGAACCAGTCGCCCGTCAAAGCTCTTTGCCAGGTCCCTCACTTCTATCACCGGCCCGGAAGGGTCCCCGATGCAACGTCTCACCTTTGTCGCGGCCTCTTATAGAAACAGGTAAAAAATCGTAGTGAAAACACAGTCTGCAAGGATTATGCAAATGAGCGAAGCAACCACCGAAATCATGGTGGCCCGGCCCACTCCTTCGGCGCCCCCCCGAACGACGAAGGCCATATAACATCCTATCATCGCGATGATAACCGCAAAAACGAAGCTCTTTACCAGCCCGCTCAAAATATCTTTCATCAGCAGGGCTTCCATCGTGCTCCGGATGTAGAGATCCGACCCGATGCCGATAGCCAGCGTGCCCACCACGTATCCGCCGATCATCCCGATCACGTCCGCCAGCACGGTCAGGCAGGGGACCATGAGGATCATGGCCAGAAACCGCGGCACCACCAGGTAGGAGATGGGCGAGATGGCCATCACCTCCAGGGCCAGGATTTCCTCGGTCACCAGCATGGTGCCCAGCTCGGCCGTAAAGGCCGCGCTGACCCGCCCGGCCAGCACGATGGCGGTGAGCAGCGGGGCCATCTCGCGGGTCAGGGCCACGCTCGCCAGGCTGGCGGCATAGTTGATCGCGCCGAACTTTTCCAGTTGATAGGCCGTCTGAAGGACAAGGATGATGCCGATTACAAAAGAGACGAGCGCGACGATCGGGATGGACTTCACTCCCACTTCGTCCATCTGGATGACGGCCGCCTTGAACCTGATCGGTTTTCCCCGGAAGGGTTTGACGAACGTCCAGCGAAGGGTCTCGCGGAAAAAATATGATAGGCTGCTTACGTGCCGCAGAAATTCTACCGCCCTGCCGCCTGCTGATGCCACTTTTTTCTATGCCTCGCCGAGGACGCTGTCCACATTGGGAACCATTTCGAAAACATCTTTCAGGTAGGCCAGGTCGAATATAGACTCCACCATGGAGGTCGCCCCGGCCAGGGTAAACCGGATGTTATGCTTTCGGGAAAGCTGGAGCCCTTCGACAAAAGTGGCTATCCCGGAGCTGTCGGCGTAGGGAACTTCCGAAAGATCTATAATCACGTGCGACGCCTCCCTGCCGAAAAGCGGAAGGAGCGCGTCCCTTACCTGGGGCGAAGTGCTCATGTCGAGATCGCCCTGGAGGGTCAGCACAAAAACACCCGGTTTCTTTTCGGTGACCTGTATCTTCAATTTTGTCCCGTCTCCTGTTTCGGCCTGGACTTCACCAACCTCAAAAGCGTTCCGCCCCCCGGTGGATTCTCGTACTCCACCCTGTCCACGGCCGACCTTATAAAGTGCATCCCCAGCCCGCCCGGCCGCACATCGTCGAGCGCTCTCGACTGAAATGTAGCGGGGTCGGCGGCGGGGCCGAAATCGCGAATGGCTATTTCCAGATTCTCGCCGCTGACAACGAAGGTGATGATTATCCTCTTGTCGCAGCAAAAATCATACGCATGCCGGATGACATTGCCGCAGGCTTCATCCACCGCCAGCACCAGCCGCTCGGTTTCGGGACCGGAGAACCCGCTTCGCCGGGCCACGTCGCCCACCAGCGTCCTCACCATGAAAAGCGAGCCGGGATCGGCCGGTATTTCGATCACCACCGGCCCCTTTATCTGCTCCAGTTCCAATTACCTGCCCTCCACCCCCACCAGCACCATCGTGGTATCGTCGGACTGGGGCTGCTCGCCGACGAAATCTTCCACCGAACCGATCACCCGCGAGTGAACGGCGTCGATGTCCGAATCTCCCGACCTTACGGCTTCCACCAGCCTGTCATGGCCGAAGAATTTCCCGTCGTGGTCCCTGGCCTCGGTCAACCCGTCGGTAGCCAGCAGGATGCAGTCGCCGGTCTCCAGGGCGATCCCGGTGCGGCGGAACTCCCGGTCCGGCAGGATTCCGAGCGGTGGTCCGGTACACGGCACCTCCAGGAATTTGCCCGTCCGGCTGTTCCATACCATGGGCGGCAGGTGACCCCCATTGACCACCACGGCTTCCTTTTTATCCCGGCCCAGCACCATGTAGAGCAGGGTCACGAACATTCCCCTGCGGCTCTGGCCGAATACCCGGTTGTTGATTCCGGCGATCAGCTTTTCGGGATCTTTTTCGCGGATGGCGAGCAGCCGAAAATCGGACGTCAGCTTCGCCATGAAAAGGGCCGAGGCGATCCCCTTGCCGGAAACGTCGCCGATCAGGACCCCCACGCTGCTTTCATCCAGGGTGATAAAATCGTAGAAGTCGCCGCTCACCTCCTGGGCAGCCCGGTAATGGGCACGGAACCTGAACCCGTCGAACGCGGGCATCCCGGACGGCAGGAAACTCTGCTGGATGGATGAGGCGAAGGCCAGGTCCCGTTCGATCTGTCTTTTGCGCAGGATCTCTCCGTGCAGGCGGGCGTTTTCCACGGCAAGGGCCGCGTTCACGGAAAGCAGGTTCAGGTTTTCCTCATCATCGACGGTGAACGGGGCCCCGTCCAGCTTGTTGATGACCTGCGCCACTCCGATCACGCGCTCCTGGATCTTCAGCGGGACGCACAGTATGGAACTGGTGTGGTAACCGGTCACCCGGTCGAAATCGCTGCAAAACCGGGGGTCGGAATACGCGTCTTCGATGAGAACGGACTCTCCCGTTTCGAAAACGTGACCCGATATCCCCTGGCCCCTCCTGACCCGGAACCCCCCTTCGAGCTTTTGGGCAACCGGACCCTGCGCCACCTCGAACACCAGCTCGTCGCTTTTTTCATCCACCAGCATCAGGCTGCATGCTTCGGCCTTCAGAATGGTGCGCGAGGTGGTCATGATGTTTTCGAGGACTTCCTCCAGTTCCAGGCTCGAATTGAGCATGCTGGAGACCCTGAAGCATTCCTTGAGAT
>LUZZ01000248.1 GCA_001603845.1 Syntrophobacterales bacterium Delta_01
CTGCAGCAGCAGACCCGCACGGCGCCCGAGCACACGCTCCTTCTTCAGGCTCTCCCCGCCGTAACGTATCTGCCCGCGCAACGGCTTCAGCAAACCCGCCATGAGGAGCAGCAAGGTGGTTTTCCCGCAGCCGTTGGGCCCCATGACCGCCAGCCGTTCGCCCGCCGGGACGGAGAGGTTCAGGTCTTCGAACAGCGGCCGTGCGGGGTGGTAGTGAAACGCCAGCCCGTCGATTTCAATGGCGGGGTTCGGCCGTTCTTCCCGGCAGAGGGTTGTTTCGGTGCCGCACCGCGGGTTGAAGGCGGGAACTGCGGGTTTTTCCTCGACGCCGGAAGGCAGGGAGGGGAAAGGCACGCCCGAAGCCCCGGTATTTCCGTTTCCCGCGCCGCCGGCTTTCGGATCGCATGCGGGAGGACGGATCCTCCCCGGCCCGGCCTTTTTCCGCAACAGGGCCAGCGCATGCACCGCGTCGAGCGGCCGTTCCCGGAAGCCGAGGCGCGCGAACAGGTCCGCGCTCTGGGGCACGTTCAATCCCAGCCGGCGAAAGGCGGACAGATCGTCGAAAGCGGTCGAGGCGGGCCGGTCCATGGAGATCGCACCGTTTTCCATGATCACCACCCGGTCCACGAGATCGGCCGCTTCGTGAACCCGGTGTTCCACCAGGATGATCGTCCGATGGCGCGCCGAAGCGAGATGCCTCAGTGCTTCCCTGAGGGATGAAGCACTCTGGGGATCCATCTGGGAAAACGGTTCGTCCAGGCACAGGATCTCGTGCCCCACCGCAAGCTGGCCGGCAATCACCACCCGCTGCTTCTGCCCGCCGGAGAGTTCATGGGTCCTCTTATCCACGGCATCCGGCAGCCCCACGCAGGCCAGCGCCTCGGCAACGATCTGCCCGACGCGGTCTTCCGGGATGTCCCTGTTTTCCGGCCCGAAAGCGACCTCGTCCCGGACCGTGCCGGCGAAAATCTGTTCGTCGGGATTTTGAAACACCAGGCCCACCCGTTTGGTAATTTCAAACAGGCTCGCCTGCCGGGTATCATGCAGACCGCCGATCTGAACGCGCCCCGTCATGACCCCGCCGGTCTCATGCGGAATGATGCCGCAAAGGCATTTCATGAGCGTGCTCTTGCCGCACCCGGTGGGGCCCGTGATGAGCACCACGCTTCCTTCGGGCACATCGAGGCGGATGTTCCTCAAGGCGGGCACGGTGCGTCCGGGGTAGGTGTAGGACAGGTTATCGACGATCACGTTGTAACGGTTCATTCGGCCACCATCCTCAGCTTTTTCCCCATATTCAAACCGACCACCGTGCCGATGGCGGTGTAGAGCACTCCGCCGATCAGGCAGTTCAAAACGATGTACCAGTCCGCGTAGTACAGGCGGAAAAAGAAGATGGCCGATTCGAAGTTGAAAAACGTGGAGATGGTTTCCGCTACGGCAAACGCAGGGACCAGCGCCGCCAGGGTCACTCCGGTCCCGTTGCCCTTTCGGGTGCAGCCGGTCAGCCACAGCGAAACTTCCGCAAGGAAGGCGTGGGTCGCCATCCAGATCAGGGCCACCGCGGAAATGTGGCCCAGCATGACGCCGGTGAGCAGCAGGCGCACGGTCATCACCAGCGCCATGATCCCTTTCCGGGGGACGAGCACGATGAGAGAGCCCCACAGGGCATATTGGACGACGCCGTAGAAAAAACCCGTAGCCAGGAAATTGAACGGCTCCAGGAGAGCGCGGAACAGGTCGGCAAAGAACGTACCCGGAATATTCACCACCACGAACCCGACGGCGCCGTAAAGCGCCGCCAGAATGATCCAGCGTACTTTGTAGCCGCCGTAAATCCGTCTGAAGAACACGAAAAAACCGGGGAAGAACAGCACGGACACTATGGTCCCCGCCGCCGTGACCATCATGGGGCCCACGGGCTGGCGGGCGACCTCGAAATTGTGGACACTGACGGAAAACGGGGCGCCGGTCCCGAACTGGGTGAGGCTGCAGCACAGCCGGTAAGCTCCGGGCAGGACCAGGGCGGGCTCCACGTAGATCGGCACCACGACCGTCTGCGCGCCTCTGCCGGGGACGACGGCAAACGTGAAGATTTCCCCCGCGGCGTTCACGTGAAAGTGGGGGCGGAATGCATCCACCCTCTCCCCGGTGTTCGGGTCTTCAACCCATGACCGGACGATGAGAGCGGAATCTTCTTCCAGCGTATTCTGCAGTGTCACGGTGTAAAATCCGAACGGAACCATCCGGTGGTCCACGTCATCGTCGCCCCGTCCCGTAATGAGCGCCAGGAGCCTGGGAAGAGGGGCCAGGTGAAGAATATCAGGCATGAGCCGTTCATCCCGGTATCCCTTGGCGTCCGTGGGGAAATCGATCCCGGTTGTTTTGATGTGGCCGGCCAGGGACTGGGAGGCGAGCACGCGAACCAAGACTGCATCCCGGAAAACGGTCCGGCCCGCCTCCATGACCAGGACGGTCGCCTCGCCGGGATTGACCGCGGATTGGCCCGGGCTCACCACGGTAATGCCAATTATTTTCGAATCGTAGCGATTATTCAGTTCCACCAGGTCCCGAAATTCTATGGTCCCGGACTGCGTTTCCCGATACCGCGCGTCTTTGAAATCAGCGATACGAAAACCCGGGGGAAAACTCACCCGGACGTCGAACCGCCTCGGCAGAGAGGAATCGTTTTTCAACTGCAGGCTTCCGGTGACCTCCGTATCGGCCGGAATCACGGTGCCGCGACTCTGCAGGCCGAAAGGAAATTGGAAGATGCAAATCCTCTCGTCGCGCGCCGATTGCGGAGAAACCGTCGTGTACACGATCCCGCCGGCGTCCGTTGCCAGGCGAATCCGGTAGCTGCGGTTTTCCGCCCAGTCGCAGTCGATTTTCACGATCCGGCTGCGGTATCCGCCCGAAAATACGGCACGGCCGACGCAGGCCCCTGCCTCCGTGGTAAGTTCGGCGGAACGGATTCCCACGCAGCGGTCCAGCTCGATGGTAACGAACCCCGCCGAAAAGACCGTCCGTTCGACCTTCGGCAGTTCGCGGGCGCACGAGAACACGGCGAAAACGAGGCAGATCGCGACAAGAAGGACAGACCGCCGCTTATTGGACAACGGGTGCTCCAACCATGGATCGCAGTGGGACGATATGCAGCTTGTGCTCGCCGGCCAGGGTGTCGTCGGTGCGCCGCACGGGCAGCTCCACGGCGACGAAAAACGACCCGTCCTGCGCCAGTGCCCCGGACCGCGATATGCCGCCCAGTTGCAGCGACCCGAACCGCTCCACCGGCTGCGGTGCCTGACTTCCCCGGTACTTCAGGAAATAGAAGCCCGCCGCGTCCAGCGACTTTTGCAAATAGTCGTGTTCGACCGATATCACGATCATCCCGGACCCCGGGTGGTAGAACATGTCGGCGATTCCGCCGGGGGCCTTCCATTTCCAGACGATGTCGCCGTTCCGGTCGAACAGGAACACCGAGTTGCTGTCCGGATGCCGGTTGGGCGGCTGGCGGACGACACCCGCGGTGGTTTGCCTGGCAAAGGTGCTGCCGCTCGTCATGAACACGTCCCCGTTATCCAGAACAACGCTGCGGCTGGAGGGGGCGTAAATCGGAATTCCGCTGACGGTGAGCAGGGTAGAGACGTCTTTCTCCCAGAGTTTTACCAGGGAAGGTCCCGGCCTCACTTCGAACAGGACCAGGCGTCCGTCGACGGTCCCCGCGCTGACGAATCGACCGTTCGGCGAAACGGACAGTGAGTACCAGAGGCTCGTAAACGACATGAAGGTCGGCATGATTCGGCAGGAACAGCTTTCCACGCCGGTTCGCGCATCGATCAGGCGCACGGTCCCGTTCGGATATTTCTCCTGCGGCATGGACGGCCGCCAGTAGCTTGTGTTTGCCCCGATGACCTGCCCGAGCGTCTTCGAGTAAACCAGGTAGGGCATGTGGGTATCCATGGTGCCGCGGGCCGGATAGCGCCACAGAAGCTTTCCGTCGGCGGGGTGGAAGGAGTAGACCACGGTGTCCAGGACGTCGTTCACGATCCGAGCCCCGTTGGGAAGTTCCTCGAAACGCCGGTCTCGATGCGTGCCGACCACAAACAGAGCGTCCTCGGTTGCCGACAGGTCGAAGATGCAGCACTTGTCCAGCGTACGGTAGTTCACGGGCCGGTTCGAACCGGACCGTCCCACGTCGCTGCCCACCGAGTATTCCCACTGTTTCTTCCCGCTCTCCACATCGATGCCGTAAACCGCACCGTCCACGCTGCATTCGCCGACGAAGAGCAGCTTGGAATCCGTGGAAAAAACGAGCGAGTGCCCGTATCTTTCGGGAATCCGGTAGCTCCATCGCTCCCGGCCGGCGACGTCGAGCAGGTGCACCGCCTCGTCGAGCCCCGCGACGGCGATCCACTTTCCATCCGGGGAAACGGCGACCGCCTCATCGCCCTTCTTCTGCCACTCTCCGACCGAGGAAATGTTTTCGGACGCAAGGGGCCACAGCGCCACCTCTTTGGGTACCGCCGATAAGACTGCCGGCCCGCCGCCCCCTTTTTCCGCCCGCCACACCAGCAAGCCGGCGGCCAGCAGCAGGCCGGCCAGGCCTGCCGCCAGAACGTAGCGCATGACTGCAGGATTTCTTGCTCTCATTTTTCCGCCGTCCGGAATTTTTCTTTTATCTCCTTCATCTTGAGGCCCCAGTCCGCAACGTCCTCCGAGGTCATGATATCGATGGAACCGCCCTGGAAGTCCCCGGTCACGTCTCCCATCTTTTCTTCGAGCAGCCCCTCGATTTCAAGGTACGCGTTGTTCAGCCCTTCCAGGATGTCCGGATCGGCCTCCCACAGGCCTCTACGGCTGGCCTCCAGAAGACGGCGGGTTATCTCCTCCAGCGCCCACGGATTGTTTTGCTCGAAGAACTTCCTCATCTCCTCATCGAGCACGAAAGTTTCCGTGATATCGTCGAATATCCAGTCATCGACCTCCTGCGTGGTCGCCTCCCAGCCGTAGACCCGTCCGATCCTCTTGGAGATGTCGCCGGCCCCCTTGTACCCGTGCCGCTTCTGCCCCTCGATCCATTTGGGATTCAGCAGCTTGGTGCGCACCACCCGCCGTACTTCATCGGCCATATCGCGCACCTCGACATGCTCCGGTTCCCGGGTGTCCCCGTAGTAGGTCCGGACTTTTTTGCCCGACAGGTTTCTGGCCGCGGCGGTCATTCCTCCATGGGTGCCGAAATAGCAGCAGCACCCGAACAGGTCGTATTCGTCGCTCACCACCTTGTTGTAAGTGACGTCCACGGTCTTCAGGTTGCTTGCCAGTTGTTTGTATTTTTCCTGTCCGAATATGCCCTTGCCGTAGGCGTATCCGTTCCAGAAAACGAAGATGTCCGCCAAGTCCTGCTCATCCTTCCAGGCGGAAGCGTACACCGCCAGGTTCACCCCGCTGCTGTAGCTCCCCGGCTTGGAGGCGAAGATGCGGAGGGTGGCGTTTCGCCAGGCTTCTTGGTTTTCTTCACTCTCGCCGGCCTCCGCCACCTGCATCAGAGAATGCTTGCGCACGAAATTCCGGTCTTCCGGTTCCTGCAACGCGGCCACCGCCTGGACGGCCTCATCCAGCAGATCGACACAGTTGGGGAAATTGTCCCGCGTGATCCCCGAAACCCGCACGGTCACATCGATCCGGGGGCGGCCCAGTTCTTCCAGGGGAATGACCTCGAAACCGCTCACCCGGCCGTTGGGGTGCCACACGGGCCGGACCCCCAGCAGGTAAAATATCTGGCTCAGGTCCTCTCCGTCCGCCCACATGATGTCGGTGCACATCCAGAAGATGGCGATGTTTTCCGGATAGCGGTTTTCTTCCTTGAGGTGCTTTTCGATCACGGAATTCGCAAGCTTCTGCCCGATAATCCAGGCGGCCTTGGTCGGAATGCGGTACGGGTCCAGGGAATAGAAATTCCTGCCGGTGGGAAGGATGTCGTCCCGGCCGCGCGTGATCAGCCCCGAAGGGCCGGGCAGGATGTAGCCGCCGGAAAAACCGTGCAGGAGCGAATCGATCTCTTTCGAAGCATCGATGCGCCGGTCCAGGTCGGCGATCCGCTCGCGCAGCCGCGTAAAATGCTTTATCTGCCCGGCATTTTTCAGCTTGTCTCCCAGGACCGTTTCGGCCAGCTCCCGGTGCGATATCCCGTTGCCGTTCAGGAAATGGCGGATGATGTGCCTGCCGTACGAGTCGATTTCCTCCAGGAGCTCGCCGTGGCTTTTCTTATATTCCGGGCAAATCTTTCCGCCGTCCGCCAGCAGCTCGGCCAGGTCCAGACCCATCATGGAGGCCACGACTTTCCTCAGGGAAACCGCCTCGCCGGCATCGTAGCGCAGGATCGAATTGATGAAATCGACCCGGCGCTCCCCCTCGGGCTGCTGCCCGAAGATGTGCATCCCATCCTGGATCTGAGTATTCCTTATTACCGACAGTGCCCCGTGTGCGGCTTGCGCGACTTCGTCGAAAGGCAATTCATGGACGGCCTCGTCGCTGAGATCATGGAGGCAGGTCCTCCGGAGCGGCTGGCTCACGTCTTCCCCGTCTTGCAAAAAGAGCTTTATCTCCTTGTCCAGGTTGGTCTTGCGAATGGCTTCCAGGATCAGGTGCCGCAGGGCGTGGGTCCGGCCGGGGTCGGTCTCCTTGATCTGCTCGTATTCGCCGAGGAAGGTGCCCAGCTCTTCGAGATCTTCATAGAGGCCGCCCTGGATCATCACCGTTTGCATGTGGTTCACCAGGACCGCGTACGAACGGCGCTTGGCGATCGTCCCCTCGGCGGGATTGTCGGCATTGAAAATGTAGAGATGAGGGATATCGCCGATGGCGATATCCGGATAACAATCGGCGGAGAGGGCGGTCCCTTTGCCGGGCAAAAATTCCAGGTTCCCGTGGGTGCCCACGTGGACGATGACATCCGCTCCGAAGTCCCGCTCCAGGTACCGATAGGTCGCCATATACTGGTGAGGAGGGGGGATATCCGGGTCGTGCAGGATCTTGCACACCTGGCCGTCGCACCTTGCTCCCGCACAGCCGCGTTTAGGCTGGACGCAGACCACCGCATTGCCGTACTGAACCCCCGTCACCAGGATCTTCCCCTCGTAGACCATGGCGGCGGGAACACCGTTTTTCTCTTCCCCGGGAGGGTTTCCCCAGGCATCGTTCATGCGCGTCCGGACCTTGGGCGAAAGCGTGTCGAACCATTCCGTGTACTCATCCAGGCTGACTTGCTTGAGCACCCCACCTTTGCGGACAATCTCGTCCACCGTTGTCCAGCGGAATTCGCTGATCGCTTTGCGCTCCATGATCGTATCAATGAGCTCTTTGCCGCTCTCCGGCGGCTCCACGCTGTACCCGGCTTCCCGCATGCGATGCATCACCCTGGCGACGCTTTCCAGCGTATCCAGATGGGCGCCCCCTCCCACCGAGGCCTCCACCGAGGCGCAGGGACTGTTGAGAAGGATGAAGGCCACTTTGCGCTGAGCCGCCGGTTTTCGACGCAGCCGGATCCAGTTGGCCACCCGCCGGGCGACCTTGCTGCACCGGTCCGCGATGGGGGTGCGTTTCTGCAGTTCGCTTCCCACATCGCTCGCGCCGCCGATGACAATGGGTTCGATGACCCCTTCAAACTCCGGCATGGCGATCATCATGCCGATCCCGGTTCCCAGACCCTCGGCGTCGTTTTTCCAGTCTTCCACCGTTTTGTGGTACATCACGACCGGGGAAAAGACGGGAACGTCGAATCGTTTCAGAATTGCCACCCCGCCTTTGGCCGTCTCCTCGCCGTCGGCCTCATTCTCATCGCTGCTGCAGAGCAGGTAGTACTGCATGCGGATGAGGGCATCGATGCGAGGCGTCTCGCCTTTGTCCAGGAAAAAATCCTGGATGACCTGCGCCCCTCCCTTGCAGCCCAGGTTGTCGTCTTTGAACGAATTGGAAAAGACGGGAAGGACGCCCAGGCCGGCCGCCTCCAGTTCATGGATAAGGGCGTCCTCCACCGCCATGTCGTCATTGACCCAGTGGTGTCGATGAAAATGGATACCTACAATTCCCGTGTGGTGCGCGCTTTGCGGCCGGGATTTGTACCAGGCGAGGTACTCCTCCGGCGTGGCGAAGACCTTGGGAGCGTCCGGATGGTATACCCCCTCCCACAGGATGGGTTCCGGCTCCTCCACGTCGATGTCCATTCCGGCCGCCTCACGGGCGATATAGTGAAGCATGCTGGTAAAGTTCTTCTCGCCGTTGACGGCGATGTAGGACATGACCTTGGCCGGTATTTCAAGTTTCACGGTAGAAAGCGCCCAGTACGTGGGATCATACCCCACGCAGACTATGGGAACCTGCTCCCGCAGCTCTTTCAGCCTTTCTTCAATCCCCTCCCAAAACGCTTCCGACGCCCGGTACAGGAAGAGAACATCCGCCCCGGCCGCCTCTTCCAGAACAGACTCGATCTTCTCCGGAGCCTCCTCCAGTCTTTTGGAAGAATAGGCTTTGATTTCCATCCGGTCCGACACGTTTCCGGCAGCACGCAGGAACATGTTCAGGTAGCTTTGCCACATGATGGCAAC
>LUZZ01000249.1 GCA_001603845.1 Syntrophobacterales bacterium Delta_01
CCGCAGGCCCATCGGCTCGTTCATATTCCTGGGGCCGACCGGTGTGGGCAAGACGGAGCTGGCCAAGACCCTGGCCGAGGCCCTCTTCGACACCGAGGAAAACATGGTGCGCATCGACATGAGCGAGTACCAGGAGCGCCACACGGTTTCGCGCCTCATCGGAGCGCCTCCCGGATACGTGGGCTACGAGGAAGGGGGCCAGCTTACCGAGGCCGTGCGGCGGAAACCCTACTCGGTGATTTTGTTCGATGAGATCGAAAAGGCGCACGGCGACGTCTTCAACGTGCTCCTCCAGTTGCTCGACGACGGGCGGTTGACCGACTCGCAGGGCCGCACCGTGGATTTTAAGAACACGGTGGTGATCATGACCAGCAACATCGGCTCCAACTACCTGATCGAGGGGGTGAACAACAACGGCGAGATCACCGACAGCGCCCGCACGACGGTCATGAGCGCCCTGCGGCGGCAGTTCCGGCCGGAGTTTCTGAACAGGGTGGACGAAATCATCCTGTTCAAGCCGCTCACCCTGGAAGAGATCAAGAGCATCATCGACCTGCTCACCAGGGACCTGACCCGCCGCCTCGAAGACCGGCGCATCACCTTCCACCTGACCGAGGCCGCCCGCGAGTTCGCGGCCAAGGCGGGCTACGATCCGGTGTACGGCGCAAGGCCGCTCAAGAGGTTCATCCAGCGCGAACTGGAAACCAGGATCGCCCGCGCGCTGATCGGCGGGATCATCCCCGACGGATCGACCGTGACCGTGGACGTGCAGGGCGACGAACTGGTGGTCACGCATACCGGTGAAACCGAAAATGCGGAACCGGCGGAAGCCGCGCAGAGTGTCGGCTAGCCCCTGCCGCATGCCCGGCCGGGATACCGCGGTGGTGGTGGGCGCGATGAAACGGGGCTGTTGCCCAAAAAGATATTAAAGTTCATCAATAGCGGAACGAACGAAAATTCCCCTCCCTGCGATGGGAGGGGTTCAACGTTGTTGGCCTTAAACCCCTCCCCCTTTGATGGGAGAGGTTCAATGTTGTTGACTTTGAGCTCCTCCCCCTTTGATGGGGGAGGCAGGGTGGGGGTGAAAAACCGAGCGATATCAACACCCTCCCCCCTTCCCCTCCCGTCAAGGGAGGGGAGTTCCTGAAACGACACCCCTAAAGTCAACAGCATTGCCGCCAAGGGAGGGGAGTCCATGGGCGTCGTCCCTAAAGTCAACAGCATTGCCCCCATCCCCTCCCGCCAAGGGAAGGAAGTAGTCCGTACTTCCTGGCAGCCTCCTACTGAAATTTGGTTTTAGGCAACAGCCCCCTTTGTCGTGCCCATCATCCCGGATGAAAGGCAAAGACGAGCGGTGGGTACGGTGAAACGGTGTCCACCCTACACCCCCTGAATTCCGGGGCCGGTGCCCCCTCCCCACAGCGAGGCAGGCACTGCCGCAACCGCCCCGCACGGGAAACCGCACCGGGACGGAAAAGCGATTTTATCTCCAACAAGAATTTCGCGGGACGCCGCGGTTTCCTTGACTAAATCACCCGCTTTTGTTACATAGGGTGTTCCAAATCGGATCGGGGCGATGCCCCGTGCCATCCAAACCAGGCACTACGGCGGTGTAGCTCAGTCGGTAGAGCACGCGGCTCATATCCGCGGCGTCCGGGGTTCGAAGCCCTGCACCGCCAATTTTTACTCTGAAAAGGGGAGTTCCGCGCGGAATTCCTCTTTTTTTTGTTGAAAAACGGATAATTATCCTTTAATACTGCCTGAAAATGCAATAACGCTGAAATAATCAACAAACCCAAGCCCTTACTGATTCGGTGGCCCGAGGAAAGGAAGGATTTATGACTTTGACCAAGGCTCACATTGTCGAGAACCTGTTTGCGAAGAACATTTTCACCAAAACCGAATCAGCCCAGATCATCGAGACTCTATTCGAAATCATCAAGCAGACCCTTGAAAAGAGCGAAGACGTGCTTATCAGCGGGTTCGGGAAGTTCAGCGTAAAAGAAAAAAACCAGCGCCGCGGCCGCAATCCCCAGACGGGCGACCCGATCATCCTCTCTCCCCGGAAGGTGGTCACCTTCAAGTGTTCCGGCGTACTCAGGGAACGGATCAACGAGAGATAGGCGGCACACGGAAGAAAGGAAACCTCGTTGGGCGAAGGACCCCCCTTTGAAATAAGGCCCGCCTCGGAGGGGGAGGTCGTCCTCGCTTTCAGGACCGCGCTCACCTACGAGCATGCCGGGGAAATCTGGGAAAAGCTCAGCGGCCTTCTCAGGCAAAAAAAGATCTCGTCC
This sequence comes from Syntrophobacterales bacterium Delta_01, assembly GCA_001603845.1. Taxonomy (GTDB): domain Bacteria; phylum Desulfobacterota; class Syntrophobacteria; order Syntrophobacterales; family Syntrophobacteraceae; genus SbD1. The sequence goes on from LUZZ01000249.1 coordinate 2,295, forward strand.
CTGCTTCTCGACCTCTCCGAGACCCCACGGGTGGACAGCGCCGGGATAGCCCTGCTCCGGTCCGCCCAGCGGGCATGCGAGCGGCTTGGAATCGAGCTGCAGCTCAAGTCCGTTCCCCATTCGGCGCAACACTTCCTCACTTATATCGAAAAACCCGAACCGCCCAAACCGAAAAAGCAGGCGCGCACGTCCGGGTACATGATCTCCCAGCTCGGCGGGCTGGTGATCGGGAGCTGGGACGAACTGGCCGGATTCATCCGGTTTTGCGGCGATTTTGTCAGGGTAGCGGCGCGGTGCCTCACCAGCGCCAGGCGCTTCCGTTGGATGGAGACCCTTTATTATCTCCAGCTTTCGGGCGCCAACGCCATGGGCATCGTATTTTTGCTGCATTTCCTGCTCGGCCTGGTCATGGCCTTCCAGGCGGCCGTGCAGCTTCGCCAGTTCGGGGCCAATATCTTCGTGGCGGACCTGCTCAGCCTTGCCCTGGCCCGCGAACTCGCCCCGGTATTTACCGCGATCATCCTCGCCGGGCGCTCCGGTTCCGCCTTCGCCGCCGAAATCGGGACGATGAAAGTGGGAGAGGAACTGGATGCCCTGGAAGTGATGGGGTTCAATCTCACCGAGTTCATCACCCTGCCCAAGGTCGCCTCCCTGATGATAGCCGGTCCTCTTCTCACCATGTGGTCGAATTTCGCGGGGATCGCCGGCGGCATCACGGTGGGTGTCTTTTCGCTGGACATCACGCCCTACGGGTTCATGGCCGAGATCTATTCCATCCTGACGGTCACCGACATCATGACCGGCCTCATCAAGGCCGAGGTGTTCGTGATCCTGATCGGGCTGATCGGCTGTTTCCGGGGGTTCCAGACCGGCCTGGGGGCGGACAGCGTGGGCCGCCAGACGACGTCGGCCGTTGTGAGCGGGATTTTCTTGATTATATTAGCGGATGCGGTATTTACTGTTGTCTTTCATGCAATCGGCTGGTGAAAAATCGATGCCGGACCAAACGGGAAATCCTCCGGACGGGCATGTGCTCTGCGTCCAAGACCTCAAGCTGGGCTACGGTGACAGAACGATCCTGGAAAACGTCAACTTCTGCGTCGGTACGGGAGACATCGTCACCGTCCTGGGAGGCAGCGGGTGCGGGAAGAGCACGCTGCTGAAGGCCATGATCGGGTTGCTGGCGCCGATGGAGGGCAGCGTTTTTCTCCGGGGCGAGAAGATCTCGGGCCGGGACACGCAGGAATCGCTCATCCGGGCCAGGCAGAAAATCGGCGTTCTGTTCCAGTCGGGGGCCATGATCGGCTCGCTTACCGTCGCCGAAAACATCGCGCTGCCCATCCGGGAATTTTCGAACGCCCCGAAGCAAATCGTCAACGACATCATCCGGCTCAAACTGGAGATGGTCCGGCTCGGAGGCTACGGTGACTACCTTCCGGCGGAACTGAGCGGAGGGATGCGCAAGCGGGTGGGCCTGGCGCGGGCGATGGCCCTGGATCCCGAGATCCTGTTTTGCGACGAACCGTCTGCGGGGCTGGACCCGGTGACTTCGGCCGATTTGGACCAGCTGCTCCTGGAACTCAACGAATCGCTGGGAATCACCATGGTGGTCATCACCCACGAACTGCCGAGCATCCGGGCGATTTCCGACTGGTCGATCATGCTGGACCGCGAAGCCCGGGGGATCATCGCCATGGGCCCGCCCGAAGAACTCGAAAAAAGCGAGGACCCGCGCGTTTCGGGATTTTTCCGCAGACAGGCGCCGTAACGCCGGAAAACCTGGAGGAGATACATTGCCCCGCACCGTTGCTGCATACAAAGTTGGGCTTTTCGCCCTGGTGTGCGGAATCATAACCGTCGCGGCCCTGGTATGGCTCGGGCTGTACTCCCATTTTCAGGAGAGGAAGACCTACGCCGCCTACTTTGCCGAATCGGTGAAGGGACTGCAGAGGGACGCCATCGTCAACTACAAGGGGGTGTCGGTCGGCTACGTGGAAAAAATCGCCCTGGCCCCCGATGGACGCCTGGTGGAAGTACTGGTCAAGCTGAATTCCAATTTCAAGGTGGACAACACGGTGGCCCTTCAGCTCCAGGAACAGGGCCTGACCGGGCTGCGCTACCTGGAGATCACCACCGCGCCCGACAATATCGCGGAGCTGAGCCCCGAGGTCAAATTTCATACCCCGTACCCGGTTCTCCAGACCTTCCCGTCCGAACTCGAACAGCTCAAAGTGGCCCTTCAAAATCTGTATCAAAAGGTGTCGTCCCTGGACATCGAGACGCTCACCAGCTCGTGGACCAAGACGGCGGAGCTGGTAAACAACCTGCTCGTCCAGTTCGGCGCCACCACGGACGCCGGCGACGTGAAAGACATCATCGCTTCGCTGAAGAAAACGGCCGCCTCTTCCGCATCCCTGATGGAACGGCTCAACAAGGCGGCCGCCAAGGGCGGGATGGACCGGAGTTTCCAGGACCTTTCCGCGACCCTTGCCGCTACCCGCCAGGCATCCGAAAACCTGGCCCGCCAGATCGGCGGCCTGCCTCCCGACGTGCTCAAGCAGCTCTCCTCCCAAATGAGCCAGACGGTCAAAACGGGCGAGACGGTCATCTCCAGCCTGCAAAAGCACATCGGAGATTCTTCATCGCTTTTCGAACGCAACCTGCAGCAGCTCCAACTGCTGCTGGTGCAGTTGAATTCACTGGTTCAGAGCCTGAGGGACCAGCCCAACCGGCTGGTATTTCCCACCAGGCACGGCCCTGACCCGTTCGATAATAAAAAGTAGCGGAGATTTTGGTTATTCCGGAATGAGAGGTTCGACTTGAATCGAAGAATTGCGATCTTTGCGGCGGCGCTGTTCGTACTTGCCCTTTCCGGCTGCGCTTCCCTGACCAGGCCGAAGGCGCCGGATTTCTACCAGATCGACTACGCGTTCGAGCCCTCGGATTGCTCGAAACCGTTTCCCGGGGCGGTGCGCATCTGGTCCTTTTCCGCATCCGCCCCCTACGATCGCGAACAGATGGTGGCGGTCACACCATCGCGCAACGTGCGGTACTCATCCCACCATAAATGGATCAGCCCTCCCGGAGACATGCTGGCAGACATACTCATGCGCGATCTCTCTCTGGCGCATGTGTTCGAAGACGCCGTCCCGGTCGGGAGTCCGGTAGCTGCGGTATACGAGATGAGCGGACACGTTTATCGGTTCGCTCTCGAAGAAAACGGCTCCCCCCCTCACGCCGCACTGGACGTGGAAATAACGATGTGGCGGCAAACCCCTCCACGCAGCGTGCTTTTTCGAAAGCATTTCCATTATCGAAGTGCTCCCCTCGCTAAAACGGACCCTCTGGATTTCGCCGATGCAATGTCGGGGCTGGCTTCGCGGCTCTCCATGGATCTCAGAGACAGCCTCTGCGCCATTACATCAGGCAGCTCGCGTCCAGACGGCGGCTGATAAAGTCTACCTGCCGCTTGAGCTTGCCGTCCGGATTGTCCAGTGCTTTGGTCAACTCGTTGATCGCATACAACACGGAGCTGTGGCTCCGCCCGAAAAGCCTGCCGATGGAGTCCAGGGACTCCGTCGTGTAGCGCCGGCAAAGATACATCCCTATCTTGCGGGCCATGCCCAGGTCCTTGCGCCTCCTCGACGACCGGAGATCCTCGACCGAAATCTGGCATGCCGCGCAGACCACCTGCTGAATATGGTCGATGGTCATTTTCGGAAGCCGGTCCAGCATGACCTCCGTGACCTCCCGCGCCAGGTCCAGCGAAACCGGTGCCTTGAGAATGTTCATCTTGGCGATCAGCCCGATGAGGCAGCTCTCCAACTGGCGGATGTCCCCCGTAACCCGTTCCGCCATGTACTCGGCCACTTCCGCCGGAAGATCGACCCTTTCCGCATGTGCTTTTTTGGCGAGGATCTTCATCCTGGTCTCCAGGTCGGGCGCCTCTATGGGCGCCACCAGGATGCCGTTCAGCCTGGACTGAAGCTCGCTGGTAAGCTTGGGAATGTGTTTGGGGTAAGTATTGCCGGTGTACAGGATTCTCTTTCCACGGTCCATCAGCTCGTCCAGCGTGTAGACGAGCTCGTTTTGCACCTTCTCCTTGCCGCTCAGAAACTCCACCTTCTCCAGCAGCAGCACATCGCATTCGTTGCGGAACTTCGATTTGAAGTCCTCGATCCGGCCGGTTTTGAGAGAATAGATCATCTCGTTTGCGAACTGCTCGGCCGTCAGGTAGCGCACACGCAACTCGGGCGCGATACGGCAAATGTAGTTGCCCACCGCGTGCGAAAGATGGCTCTTGCCCAGGCCCGTCTCCGAAAGCAGGTAGGCGGAACCGTTGTAGAGCTGCTGCCCGCTGGCCAGCCCCAGCGCGGTGGCGTAGGCCAGATGATTGCAATTGCCGACCACGAACTGGTCGAAGGTGAACCGGGGATGGAAAACCGGTCCCGCACGCTTGATCAGGTCGCTGATGGCGATCTGCTGCGGAAGATCCCCCGATTCCTCCGCAACATTGGAAGCCCCCTCGTCTTCCGGGACACTCATGATCTGGTACTCTACCCTTCGCACCAGCGGAAAGTATTCCCGAATCGCACTCAGGACCCTGATCTCGAGTTTCTCCCTCAGCCACTCGATATGGAACCGGTTTCGACACCCCAGCACAACTGTTTCATTTTCCAAACCCAGAAATTCAATTGAAGAAACCCAAAGCTCATACTGCCCTTTAGACAAACTATCGTGGAGACGTTTCCTGATCTCCTGCCACTTTTGGTCCATAAGCCCCCGCCCTTGGGCCATCCACCCCGAAAGCCTCCCCCTTAAAAAAGAGCATCCCTTGAGAGAGAAGAAAACTCACCCCTTTGAGCTCTCACTCTCCGCTTTAAAACAGCTACGATTGGAGTCGATGGAAATGAGAATGGTTCTGGAAAGAAATTTACAAGCCCCGCTCACGTGGGAGCCAGTTGTAGCTGAGGGGCTCCGAAAACGCAAAGCTGATCTGCCGACTTCTCGGCGAGAAAAGGGAAAAGCACCTTATGTGAAAAATACGTTACGATGAATGGACGTTAGGCCGAACGAACATCTAAGTTGTTGATAGGATAGGGACTTTCATGAAAGGGTTTTTTAGGAGGCACATCGAGTAGTTGGAGCTTTTCGGGGAAGGAGTTCCCCGTTTGTCGAATAAGGCGAACTCTCATTTTCAGCATTTATCGCACTAAAACATCAAATTACACACTCTGGTAAATCGGCGGGGATCCCCTCTACGGAACCACGCCGGTTTGCGGGCATCATAAAAACATGCCGTCCCCGGCCTTCCGTCTCCCGGCCAGCAGCGGGCATTCTTTTGGTGATTGACGCGCCCACTAAGACTTTCCTATAATTGCGGCCTGATCGAAGCAGGACCGGCGCGACCGATTTCAAGTCCCTCCACCGGGCCCCAAAGATAACAGGCGAGCAGCAGGAGAAAAACCATGCAAGGTAATTTTCGCCAGATTCGCCCGTTTTTAGCAATTTTTGCCGTTGTACTCGCATTCGGCCTTTTCGGCCCCGGTACGGCCGGCGCACGGGAACCCGGCCCCATCCAGGAACCGGTGGTTGCCGGGACATGGTACCCCGGAAATCCCTCGGAACTCAAGGCCCTTGTCGAGTCCGCTCTGGACAAGGCGGCCGGAAGCGAAGTGGACGGCAAAATCGCCGCCGTCGTGTGCCCCCACGCCGGGTTCATGTACTCGGGCGGAGTGGCCGCCTATTCTTACCGCGCGCTGCGCGGCAAAAAATTCGATACGGTCATGGTCATCGGGGTGAGCCACCGGTATCCGTTTCGCGGGGTGGCGATCTATGACTGCGCCGGGTTTCGCACGCCGCTGGGAGTGATGCCGGTGGACGGCGCCATGGTCTCGGACCTCATGAAGCACGAGCCCCGGATAAAAAATCTCCCGGAAGCCTTCCAGAACGAGCACTCGCTCGAAATGCAGCTCCCGTTCCTCCAGACCGTGCTGCCGAAGGCGAAGCTGGTTCCCCTGATCATCGGGGACCACGATTTTTCGACCTGCGAATGGCTGGCGGATGCCGTGGCGGGCTGCATCCGGGGCAAGCGGGTGCTGATGGTGGCAAGCTCGGACCTCTCGCACTACCACGCGTACGACACCGCGGTGGAAATGGACGGGAGGCTCCTTGAAAAGCTTCGCGCCATGGACCCGGCCGCGTTTTACGAGTGCCTGAAATCGGGCGGGTGCGAAGCGTGCGGAAGGGGGCCCATCCTGACCGCGATGCTTGTCGCAAAGCAGCTCGGGGCAAACAGTTGCAAAATTCTCCACTACGAGAATTCGGGCGACGTCACCGGGGAGAAGAACTCACCGAGGGGCGTGGTGGGATATGCGGCGGCGGCGTTTTTCAAAGCTTCCGCCGACAGGGACGAAGCCGAAACGCCGCGGGAAAAAGCCGGGAGCGCAACCGGCAGGCTGAGCGACCAAGAACGTGCGGAACTGCGCGAAATCGCCCGCAAGTCGCTCGAAGCGGCGTGCCGCGGGACGGAAGCCCCGCCCGTGCACGCCGGTTCCCCCAGGCTCAAGGAGCCCGGCGCGGCCTTCGTGACCCTCTATAAGAAAGGACAGTTGCGGGGCTGCATCGGGCACGTTGTCGCCCGAATGCCGCTTGCCGATACGGTGGCCGAAATGGCCGAAGCCGCCGCCATTCACGATCCCCGTTTCCGGCCGGTCCGGGCGGAGGAACTGGGGGACATCCGGTTCGAAATCTCTGTTCTCACGCCGCTGAAAAAGATAAACTCCCCGGAAGAAATCGAAGTGGGAAAGCACGGCCTGGTGATCGCTAGAGGCGGCTCCATGGGCCTTCTTCTGCCGCAGGTGGCGACCGAACAGGGATGGGATAAGACCACTTTTCTCGAACACACCTGCCTCAAGGCGGGGCTTCCGCGGGATGCCTGGAAGGAAAAGGGGACCGAGATCTACGTTTTCTCCGCCGAAGTATTTTGATACTGAACCAATGGAAAAGAGCGGGGAAAGGCTGCCGAGGCTGTTGCCGAAATCCAAAATCCCGGTCGGGTACCACAAAATAGCGTAGACCACTCCCTTCCCCTAGTGGGAAGGGCCGGGGAAGGGGGAGTAAGTACCTGAAAATACGCCACCCTCCCCTAACCCCTCCCATCGCAAGGAGGGGGACTTTCGTTCATCCCGCTATCGGCGAACTTTGATATCCTTTTCGGCAACAGCCCCTTCCCCCGCCCCCCGGGATTCGGCAACTTAAGCCGCGAAGCGGCGTGGGGGGGGGGCGAAGCGCCCCCACGCTTTTAAAAATCTGCTTTGAACGCAAGGAGCAGACGCCATGCATGAAATACCGTCAACGGGAACAGGGATGAACAGGCGCTCGTTTCTGGGCGCATGCGGCGGCTGCGCTCTTGCGGCCGCCGGAGCGCAGTTGTTTTTCCCGGGCGTTTTTCGCGGCACGGCCGACGCCATGGAAATCCGGAAGGGCTTCATCGGCGCCCGGCTTTCCCCCTATTTCACGGCGCTTTCCGGCGGGCGGGTGCGATGCGAACTCTGTCCGCGCCGCTGCGAGACCGAAAAGGGAGAGCGCGGATACTGCCGGGTGCGCGAAAACCGCGACGGGAAATACTATTCGCTCGTTTTCGGGAACCCGTGCGCCGTGCACGTCGATCCGGTGGAAAAGAAGCCCTTCTTCCACGTGCTTCCCTCCACTGCTTCGTTTTCCATTGCAACCGCCGGATGCAATTTCGACTGCAAATTCTGCCAGAACTGGGAGATCTCGCAGGCGTCGCCCGAAGACACCCTGAACTACGACTTTTCCCCCGAACAGGTGGTGGAAAAAGCGCTGGAGTACCGTTGCGCGTCCATCGCCTCCACCTACGTGGAGCCGACCATTTTCATCGAATACATGATCGAAATCGGGAAACTGGCCCGGCCCAAGCATATTCTGAACGTGATGCACTCGAACGGCTACATCAACCCGGGCCCGCTCGACGACCTGTGCGATCACCTGGATGCGGCCTGCATCGACCTCAAGGGGATCACGGAACAGTACTACGGGGACATGACCGAAGGGACGCTCGCACCCGTCCTGGCGACGCTCAAACACCTCCGCCGCCGTTCCGTCCACACCGAAATCGTGAACCTGGTGATACCGGGCAAAAACGACGATCCGGAAAGAATAAAAGAGCTGTCCCGGTGGGTGCTCGGGGAGCTGGGGCCGGAGGTCCCTGTGCATTTTAGCCGCTTCTACCCGCTCTATAAGCTCAAAAGCCTGGAACCCACTCCCGTGACCACGCTGGAAAGGGCATGGAGCGCGGCGCGCGACGTGGGCCTCAAGTTCGTGTATATCGGAAATCTTCCGGGGCATCCCGCCGAAAATACCTTGTGCCCCTCATGCGGGCGGGTGGTGATCGAACGGGTGGGATACAGCATCAAAAAGATTTCCATGAACGACGGAAAATGCGCCGGGTGCGGGCGCAGAATCCCCGGCATCTGGAAGGTGGCCTGAGGTCAATTCGCGGCCCGGCCCGGCAACGCCAGCGCGACCGAGGCCGCCAGGCCGGAAAGCGCCAGCATGGCCAGCGTGCGCACCACCCCGAAGACCGGGATGAGGAAAAGCGAGCCCAAAACCGCGCCCGCCGCCGCCCCGGCAAGGTCTGCCGCATACAGACCGGGACCTTCCGCCTGGCTCCCCGTTATCCACGCCTTGGCCCGGACCGCCAGCGAGAACTGGCCGCCGCCTGAAACTCCGGCAACGAGCGCCGCCAACCCGAAAAGCGCCCCCGAAACAGCCGCGGGCATGGTCTCGGCCGCAAACCCGCCCGCCAGCACCAGGGCGAGCCCTCCCGCACAGGCGGCAAGAATGAGTTGAGAAAAAACCAGCAGCACGACCGGTTTTTCGGACCTCGCCCCCAGTTTTCGCCCCATCCCGGCCCCCACCGCCATTCCGGCCATGAAAAGCGAGAGGATCAGGGCCATCTCCCGGTACATCGACCCGTTCACGATCTGGTAGGCCAGGATCAAAACGATTTCCAGGACGATCAGCACGGAGCCGCAAACGGCCGTGTTGAAGGTGACCGTCCCCGCCCGGCCGGCCCCCGCCCGGAACGCCAGCCCCGCCGCAAGGACCAGGACCGCCAGGGCGGCCGGAAACCATGCGCGCTCTCCCGACGGCAGCGCGCCGAGAAGCGCGCCCACGGCCGGGTGAAGCTGCGCCCCCCACAGCCCGAGCGCATACAGGTAGCAGACGGGATCGAAATCCCGGTTGACGGGCGCGGGAGAGTCGGCCCCGAGCACCGCATCCATGTACTGGATTCGAAACGGGTTGAACCAGTCGAAGAGGTGGAAATCGCGAAGGTATTGGAGGTCGAGCTTTTGCGCCCGCATCCGGTCCGCCAGGACCGACGGGTCCTGGACTACCGCCCCCGCGGCACCCGCGAAAAAGTGCGCGCCCTCGCCGGTCACTACCAGGACGGATTCGAAAACCCGGCCCAGGGTAGCCCGGACGGCCCCAAGGAGCCGGGCTTCCAGCGGCCCGATAATGTCGGGGGCGCTGGGCAGGGCGAACGAGAAGACGCCGCCGGGAGCGAGAGCCGCTTTTATCCGCGAAAAAAACTCCACCGTGTAGAACCGGTTCATCTCGGCGTTCACGGGCTCCCCGGCCCCCATGATGATCACGCCGTAGCCGCCGGCCCCCGCCGCCAGGAAGCGTTTCGGGTCCGTGAAGTGCGTGTGGAGCCGCGGGTTTCCCGCCGGGCGGCCGCCGGCGGCTGTTCGGGCGGAAAACCATGCCTGTTCGCGGTCCTGCTGCACGTGGTCCACCCGGTCGACGCCGGGATACCGGAGGACGTTTTGCAAAAATCCCGGTGAGAAATCCCCCAGGAGGAGCACTTTTCCGGGCTTCGGGTGCTGGAGCAGCGGCAGGATGGCGGCCGGTTCCTCCGTCTGGGGGTCCGGCGTCGAATAGAGCCACAATCCGTTGCAAAAAAGGGAATATTGCCCCGAATTTCGAAGCAGGCAGAGATTATGGTAGGCGGTATCCCGCGAATCGATGAAGGCCGGCCCCCACTGCGCCCGGCGCGCGGCGTGGTCGATTTGCCCCGAATAGGCGAAAAGGCCCGTCGCAAGACCCGCCACCGCAAGCGACAGGCAAAGCGCCGGCCCCCTGCCCCGGAAAGCGCCGCCCGCCGCCACGGCGAAGGCTGCGACGGCCAGCACGGCGCACAGGACGAGGCTTCCCGCGAAATTGGAGAACCGGGGCAGCAGCAGGAAATAATACACCAGGCCGCCCACGGCCGAACCCGCGGCTTCCGCCAGGTAGATGCCCGTGCCGCCGCCCGGGCCTTTGGCGGAATCGGCGGCCAGAGACCACGCCAGAGCGAACATGGCCCCCGAGAGGAAGCAGAACGGGGCGGTGGCCCCCAGCGCTATCAGAAACATCCGCCCGGCCGAAATAAGCTCCCCGGCCGGAACGGACCACACCACACGGGCCTCCCGCGCCCACAGAAGCGTTGCCGGAACAACGACGCACAAAAGGCAAACCCCGGCCACGAGCACCGCGGGACCGAAGCGCCCCTTTCCGCCGGCACGGCCGCACAGGGCGCTTCCCAGCGCGGTCCACAGCAGCCAGCAGGCCAGCACCAGCCCCGTGGACAGCTCGTTTCCATGAAACAGCACGAGCAACTCGCGCAAAATCAGCACCTGCCCGACCGCCGCCGCGAACCCGGTTATGAAAATCAGGTAATTGTAGCGGACCCGCATCACGCCTGCTCCCGCTTCACCCCGTTGGAGACCGCTGTCCCGGAAGCACCACTTCTACACCAGTTGGCGCCGGAATGCTCGGATTGATTGGAGGACGGGCATGCCGGCATTTTTAAAAGAGCGGGGGAAAATTTCCGGGGCTGTTGCCGAAATCCAAAATCCCGGGCAGGTACCGCAAAATAGCGCGGCCCTCTCCCCTCCCTTGGTGGGAGGGGAGAGGGAGGGGGATTTTCGTTCGTTCCGCTGTTGGCGAACCTTAATATTCTTTTGGGCAACAGCCCCTTCCCCCCGCCCCCCGGATTCGGCCGCACGCACGCGCACACGCGCGCCGAGCGCTCGGCGCTTCGCCGGGCGCCGCTCCAGCTCAAATTGAGCCGTGAAGCGGCGTGGGGTGGATGGGGCTTGAGGGACACAGCTCCCCCCATGCCTTCAAAGCATTGCTCCAGTACTAATTTAGGGCTTGTCCGTAAATAAGCCTTTTCGGGATCGCGCCGGATTTTGAGACTGATTTGGTCGCGACGATTGAGCAAAACCGCAGGCGTAGTTTGGGGCTACGTCGAGGATTTTGCGATTGAGGAGCGGCGAAATCAGGCCAAAAGCCGGATGCGAACCCAAAGGTTTTATTTACGGACAAGCCCTCAAATGCACGACGGGATTACACGGGCCTCGCCGGAGCGGGACCGGGGCGCAGTATGCGGATAAGGCGGGCGGTTGCGGACCGCAACCGCTAATCGGGCTGGGCTTCAGACTCGACGGGTTTTCGAGACAGGCTTTTTTCGAAACCGGCTATGACCAGAAAACCCGAAAGAAGCAGCGCGCCGCAACCCTTGTACGGGTCCACGACAAGATAGTAGAATCCGGCCACTCCCAAGATCATCCCCAGGGCGATTTCGATAAGCGCAGTCATCTCCTCCTCCTTTAAATTCACAATCGGAGCAAGTTTTGTTCCAGTTTAGCGATATCTGCGCATATCGGCCTTGAAACTGCGTTTTACGGAGGCGGGACGGGAGGATGCGGAAAGTTTCAATCACCCGGCTGATGCAGGCGCGCGGAGGCGGGACCGACGAACTGTCCCTGCAGATGTGACATTTTCGGACGCAAGGTGGCAAATTTCGTAACCGGGCGCGTTCCTAAACGGCTCCCAGCAGGGCGGAGGCAATCCTGGCCGCCGCGCCCCGGACCGGTGCGGCCGTGGGGCCGGAAGCGCCGGGCTGCAGGCGGCCGCTTCCGGATTTTGCAGTCGCCAGTTTTGATTCCACGAAATCGGAAAGTTCCTTTTCGGACGCCACTCGGGCACCACAGCCGCTTTCCAGCAGGGCGGCTTCGATTTCGCCGAAGTTGAAAAAGTGCGGCCCCCAGCATGCGGGCTTTCCCTGCGCCGTGGCTTCCAGCGGATTGTGGCCTCCCAGGGGCACCAGGCTCCCGCCGATAAACGCCGCGTCGCAGAGTGAATAAAATTTTGCGAGTTCTCCCAGGGTATCCAGCAGGTAGACCGGCTTTCCGGAAACCGCCTCCGCGCGGGACCTGGCGGCGCATTCCAGGCCCAACCGGCCGCACAGGGACTCTATTTCTCCCCGCCGCCCGACGTTTCGGGGGGCGATGATGAGCAGCAGGTCCGGAATTTTTGCCAGCAAACCGGAATGGACCCGGAGCAAAAGTTCCTCTTCGCCTGGGTGGGTGCTGCCGGCCAGCCACACCGGCCGGCCGGGATCGAGCCCCATGCCGTCCCGAAGCGATGTCGCCTCGGATTCCGGAACCGCCGCCACCGAGGATTCGAACTTGAGGTTTCCTACCGCCGCCACTTTGCCCACGGGCGCGCCGAGGGATTCGAACCGCGCCCGGTCCCGCTCCGTCTGGGTGAACACCAGGTCGAACCCGCCGAAAACCATCTCCGCAAGGCCGGCCATCTTCCGGTACCGCCCGTATGAGCGCGGCGAGAGCCTCCCGTTTACCAGGGCGGTGACGGACCCTTCCCGCTTCAGTTCCCGGATGAGATTGGGCCAGAAATCGGTTTCCACGAGCACGAAAAACCGGGGACGGACCCGCCCGACCAGCTTCCGGACCACCCACGGGAAATCGTGCGGCAGGTAGAAAAAACCGTCCACCTCGCCGGAGAGCCGGGCCCGCGCCATGGACATGCCCGTTTCGGTGGCGGTTGAAAAAAGGATCTCCAAACCGGGACGCCGCCGCTTCACCTCCCGCACCAGCGGAACCGCCGACAGGGCCTCGCCCACCGAGAGCGCATGAAACCACGCCCTTTCGGTCCCTTCGCCCGAAGGCCCCGGCAGGTCCAGCCCCATGCGGGCGCGATAGTTTCCGGCGTACTTCCCGTCGGTTGCGGACCGGCACCGGTAGTAGAGGTAGAGGAAGGGCCAGGCCGAGCCGAAACCGGCGTTGTAGGAGATCCGGGCCGCGGTTTTCAATAGACTCACCGCCCCCTCCTTGCCGTTTCGAGGACCAACCGCGCCACGCGCTCCGATATGCCGGGTTCCCCCAGGCACTCGCGGATTTTTTCCAGCTCCCGCCGCTGCGCCGCCAGCCGTTCCGGATCTTCCAGGAGCGAAACGGCCTCGGCCGCGATCAGGTCGGGCCGCGCCCTTTCCTGCACGAACTCGGGCACCACCTCTTTTCCGGCAATCAGGTTGGGCAGCCCGATGAACCGGACCCGGATGAGCCGTTTTGCGATCTCGCCGCTCAGCCGCAGTATCCGGTTGGTGATGATCATGGGCGTTCCCAGGATGGCGGCCTCCAGGGCGACGGTCCCCGATGCCGTGACGAGCAGGTCGCAGGCGCGGATGACCCCGTAGGTGTCGCCGGCAACCACCCGCAGGGGCAGGCCCCACTTTGCGGCCAGGGCGGAGATCTCCTGGGGGTCGAGCGACGGGGCGACCGGAAGGATGAACCGCGCCTGCGGAAGCCGTTCCCGCACGATGCGGGCGGAATCCATGAGGATGTCGAACAGGAGCTTGATTTCGCTCCTGCGGCTTCCGGGCAGGATACCCACCAGCGGCCCTTCGATTCCGGTTTTATATTTTTTTTCGGCTTCCGCCGCACCGGGGGCGGAGGCCAGGATGTCCACCAGGGGGTGGCCCACGTAGAACGCCTTGAGGCCGCGCGATTCGTAAAATGTCTTTTCGAACGGAAGGATCACGGCCATGGCGTCCAGCAGCCGCTTCATGGTCTTCACACGGTACTCGCGCCAGGCCCACACCTGCGGGCTGATGTAATAGAAGAGGCGGGAGCCTTTTCTGCGGGCGAATCTTGCAAGCAGGAAATTAAAATCGGGAAAATCGATCAGGACGACCAGGTCGGGAGGGTCCGCCGCGAGGTGCGACCGCACTTTGCACCAGCAGCGGTAAATGGCCCGGGCGTGGCTCAGGACCTCAAACCCGCCCACCACGGCGATATCCCGGTTATCGACGACGACCTGCGCTCCCGCCTCCCGGAGAAGCGGCCCGCCGATGCACGAAAGGCGGGTTTGCGGGGCCATCGCAAGAATCGCCCGGACGAGGTGCGAACCGTGAAGGTCCCCCGACGCCTCCCCGGCGCTTATGAAGATATGCAAGCCTTTTTCTCCAGGAGGAAGCATTTTGCGCGCATCTGCTCTTCTATCCGGCGCGACATCGTCAGGGCCACGGAAAGCGCGCGGCGCCCTTCCCTGCCGCTCACTTCCGGCTGGCTTCCGGTGCGCACCGCTTCCAAAAACGAGCTTATTTCCTCTTCCAGGGAATCTTTTTCGACGATCTCGAACTCTTCCATGGACAGCTCGGGAAACCCGTCCTCGTCCGATTCCGCTTCCCGGTACACGGCGTAGACGCGCTTGGTGGAGTAGTCGGCCGAAAAATAACAGTTTTCCTGGAAAATCCTCAGCTTGCGCATATTCTTGATGGAAATCCGGCTGGCGGTCAAATTGGCCACGGCCCCGTTTTCGAATTCAATCCTGGCGCTGGCGATGTCGGGGAGGGGGCTGAGCACCGTGACGCCCGAAACGCGGACGTCTTTGACCGGCGAGTTGATGATGTGAAGCGCGATGTCGATATCGTGGATCATGAGGTCGAGGATCACGTCCACTTCAAGCCCCCGCTCGTTGAACAGGGCGAGCCGGTAAGCTTCGACGAACATGGGATTTTGAAGGCGGGGTTGAATGGCGGTAAATGCCGAGTTGAAGCGCTCGAGGTGTCCCACCTGGAGAATGGCGCCGGTCCGGTCCGCAATCTCGATCAGTTGGTCTGCCTCCTCCACCCCGGTGGTCATCGGCTTTTCGAGCAGCACGTGCACCCCCGCCGAGAGAAAATCCCTCGCAATGGCGAAATGCTGCTGCGTGGGCGTCGCGATACTCACCGCCTCCACTTTCCCGATAAGCTCCCGGTAGTCGGCAACGGCCTCCGTCCGGACCTCCTCCGCCACCGTGCGGGCGCGATCGGGGTCGATATCCACAACCGCCGCCAGGTCGGCTTCCGGAAGCCTTGCATATTTCTGGGCATGAAAGCGCCCCAGGTACCCCACGCCGATGACCGCCACCCGAACGGCGTCGGGGCGCGGCCGGCGAATCAGGAGAGGGGGAGCGGAAACCGCGGCAACAGGGCGGGGCGGGGATTTCAGGCCCGCCCAGCCGTTTTGGTCCAAAAGCCCGGGCTTCAGGGCGGCCAGGGCATCGCCGTCCTGGACCATCGCGGACAGGAAGCCGTCCTTTTGGACCAGTATGGAGATACCCGCGGCGTCGGCGGCGTCGATCATCTTCTCGCGGTCGAACATGAGGGTCTTGCCCGCCTCCACCACCAGCACGCGGGCATTCACCCGCTTCATGGATTCGATGGTGTCAAACCCCACCGCCGGCACGTCGAACCGCAGGTCCTGGATGGGCTTGCTCACCTTCACCACGACCGCCCCTTCCCGGCACAGCCGCCCGCCCCGGAGGATCGTGGCGTCCGTGCCGTCGATCCCCTCCACCGCCAGCACGGCCTGATTTTTCACCACCAGGCACTGCCCGATGTCCAGCTTGCCGATGGCCTTGGCCAGCGTCCATCCGAAGGCGATGTCCGCCTGTTCGCGGTGGTTGGGTTTTCTGCGGGTGAGGGTCCCCTCGGGGGCCAGCAGTTCGGGAAGGAACATGGTGGAGGGCTGGATTATTATGCCTTCCGCCTCCAGTTCGTCGGCCAGCGCCCGGAGCAGCGAATCGTCCTTCTTGTTCCGGAGCCGGTTGAGAAAGCGCACCGCCCTCCAGTCGGGGCGAAGGCGCGTGTAGAGCCGCGTCTTGTTGATCGCCCCGGCCATCGCCGCGTGGTAGACCCCGGCATTGCGGAACACCTTGATCAGGCGGTTCAACTGCCCCAGCTTCAGCATGTGGAATTCTTCCACGTACTTGGACAGGGCCGGGTCGGTTTCGCCCTCGAACCCCACGGCCAGGATGCGCACGGAAGCCTGGCGCGCGGCATGAGCGAACAGGAGCGGGAACTGCCCTCCCCCGGCGATCAGTCCGAAGCGGCTGAACCGGTGCTCGCCGCCGTTTACCGTTTCCGTAGCCGGCATTATCTCATGATTCCTCTCTTGGAACTCTCGACGACAAAATCGATCAGCTTTTGGATCTCCGGCAGAGGCTCGACCTCCAGGCGCGCCTTCTCCACGGCTTCTTTCACGGTCAGCCCGGACCGGAACAGTATCCGGTAGCACTTCTTGATGCTGTTGATCGTCTCCGACGAAAAACCGTTGCGCCGGAGGCCTATCAGGTTGGGGCCGTGCAGGGTGGCGGGGTCCGCCCCCTGGGCCAGCATGTAGGGAGGGATGTCCATGCGCACCCCCGATTTTCCGCCGATGCAACTGTATTCCCCCACGCGGACGAACTGGTGCACGGCCACCACCCCGCCCACCACAGCGTGATCGCCCACTTCGACGTGCCCGCCCAGCGTGGCGGCGTTGGCCATGACGACATCCGAGCCGATCTGGCAGTCGTGCGCTATGTGCACGTAGGCCATGAGGAAATTCCCGTTGCCGATCCGCGTTGCGCCTTCTCCCCGGTGGGAGCCGCGATGGATGGTGATGTTTTCGCGGATAATGTTATCGTTTCCTATTTCCACCCGCGTGTCTTCTCCCTTGTAGGTGATGTCCTGGGGCGGAAAACCGATGGCGACGAAAGGATAAATCCGGTTTCTTTCACCTATGATGGTCCTGCCCTCGATCACCACGTGGGGGCCGACCACCGAACCCGATCCGATTTTAACCTTCGGACCTATGATGCTGAAAGCCTCTATAGTCACATCCTCCGCCAGTTCGGCCTCTTCGTGCACGATGGCGGTTGGGTGAATCTGCATGAGCATGAATCTCCATGATTGCTGACAGGGTGGGCCCGACGGCTTCGTGCTTTCGAGAGCCCCACCCCGCGCTAGTGGCCGGCGGCCTGATCCGCGTCTTGTCCGCCCACGTCGACCGTTGCCATCAATTCCGCTTCCGAGACGAGCTGTTCGTCTACATAAGCCTCGCCCTTCATCTTGAAAACGGCACCTCTTTGTTTGAGCATCTTGAGCTTCAAGACCAGTTGGTCGCCGGGGCGCACGGGCCTGCGAAACCTCACTTTGTCGATCCCCATGAAATAGAAGGGCTTACCCTTACAGTCGGGCTTATACATAATGGCAAGAATTCCGCCCGTCTGGGCCATGGCCTCCACGATCAGCACGCCCGGCATGATGGGATCATCCGGGAAGTGGCCCACAAAAAACGGTTCGTTGCCCGTAACGTTTTTGATCCCAGTTATCTCCTCTTTCCCGCATTCCACTATCCGGTCCACGAGAAGAAAAGGATAGCGATGCGGCAAAATTTTCTTAATCTCGATGATGTCCATCACCATCTCTCAGGGCCTCCTCGATTCCCTGCACCCTTTCGCTCAGCCGCTTCACCTGCTCTTTCAGGCGGGGAAGCCGCCTTATGTTCGCTATATTCCTAAAAAATTCATCGTGCGACAGCGCCGGGGAGCCCACCACCACGTGCCCGGCCTTGACCGAATTCATCACGCCGGCCTGCGCTCCGATCTTCGCCTCGTCGCCTATCTCGATATGCCCCACCAGCCCGGCCTGGCCGGCGATCATCACCCGGTCCCCGATATGGGTGCTGCCGGATACGCCGACCTGGGCCACGATCGCGACGTCTTCGCCCACCACGACGTTGTGGGCGAGCATCACCAGGTTGTCTATCTTTGCGCCCCGCTTGATGTGCGTGGCGCCGAAGGTGGCCCGGTCGACGGTGACGTTGGCGCCGATCTCCACGTCGTCGTCGATGCACACTATCCCTGTCTGGGGGATCTTGTAATGCCTGCCCCGCTCATCCTGGGCGTAGCCGAAACCGTCGCTGCCGATGACCGTACCGCTGTGGATTATAACCCGGTTGCCGACAACGCACCCATTCATAATGGTGACCCGCGGGTCGATGGCGCAGCCTTCGCCCACCTGCACGCCCGGCCCGATAAAGCACCCGGCGCCGATCCGGGTCCCGCCGCCGATCCGGCAGCCGGCCCCGATGCACGTATACGGCCCGACGGCGACCTTTCCCTCCAGCACCGCCGTCCCGTCGATTATCGCCGTCGGATGGACCTCGAAGGGTTCGGCAAAAGCGCGGGAAAACAGCCCGGCGACCTTCGCCAGGGCAAGGGAGGGGTTGGAGGTGATGAGCAGGCGGAAATCGAGGTCTTTAAATTCCGGGGAAACGATCAGGGCCGCCGCCCGGCATTCGGACAAAACATGCCTGTACTTGGAATCGGTAAGAAAACTCAACTGGTCGGGGGAAGCGCTCTGGACCGGGGCGATGCCCCGCACCCGCAGCTCGGGGTCCCCTTTGATTTCCGCGCCGAGGAAGTCTCCCAGTTCGCGAAGCGAATAGGAATCCTTCCCGTTCATATCATTCGAATCGGTATCCATGAGAAAAACAGCACCTGTAAGAAGAAGGACCGTGGCATTCCGGAAAGCGTGGAGGACTCGCACCCCCACGGCATCGCGCCGATTCGCCGCACGGCCCTTCGGCCGCCGCGTTCGCGGGGGGGGGCGGGGGAACTCGTTCCCCCGCTCTTGTTTGTCTGCTCAATGGTATCGCCGGTGCTTCCGAACCCGGCGGAATCCCATGCGCCGCAC
>LUZZ01000250.1 GCA_001603845.1 Syntrophobacterales bacterium Delta_01
CCGGATTATTCACAATAGTGCTTGAAAAAAGGAACGGACATCATGTAACGTGTTGACTTGATGAGAGAAAACACGAAACAAAAAGGATGTCCGTTGAAAACAGTCTGTCATAATCAACTCTCTTTTGCAAACCTTGATTCTCGCTCTGTTGTGGCCGAATTTTCGGCCGGCCCCATGACCTCGGACGGCGGCTCTTTGCTACTACGTGAAATCGATCAAGCAACAAATCTTTCTTCCTCAATGAGCAGGTCGCTTTCCGACCGTCGCGACAAGGCCAAGGTGCATCATGGGCAGGAGGAACTTTTTCGCCAACGCCTTTTCGCCATTGCCATGGGCTACGAGGACGGCAATGACCATCAAACCCTGCGTTTTGATTCGGGACTCAAAACCGCTGTGGGCCGTTTGCCCGAAACCGGCCCTGCACTGGCTTCCCAGCCGACAATCTCACGATTTGAAAACCGTGTGGGCAATCGTGAACTTCGCCGCCTGAGCGATGCCTTAATTAACGCCTATGTGGCGGCGCATCCGGCTCCTCGCAAGCTAATCGTGCTCGATATGGACGCAACCGACGATCCCACTCATGGCATGCAGCAACTCTCCTGCTTTCACGGCTATTACGACCAGTACATGCTGCATCCCCTGCTGGTCTTCGACGGGATCACCGGTTTTCCCATGGCTGCGGTGCTTCGCGCGGGCAACGCACACGCATCCAAGGGGGCGGCGGCCATCTTGAAGCGCATCATCCGGCGCCTCAAACGTGCCTATCCAAAGGCCACCATCCTGGTGCGCGCCGATGCCGGCTTTGCCGTGCCGGGCATTTACAGGTTACTTGAGCGTGAAAAGGTAAAATACACGATCGGTTTGATTACCAATGAGCGTCTTCGCAAACGTGCCGCCAACCTGGTGCTCAAGGCCGAAGAAGAGTTCGCCAAAACCGGTGAAAAACAGAGACTCTTTGGCAGCTTTTACCATCGAGCCGGCTCCTGGCAAAGATCACGTCGGGTTATTGCCAAAGTCGAGAGGCTCCCCCGAGGACTCAACACCCGCTTTGTTGTAACCAATGTCCTCTTTGAATCTGCCGCAGGGATTTATGACGGTATCTACACCGGCCGCGGCGATGCCGAGAACCGGATCAAGGAACTCAAACTTCAGCTCAAAGCCGACCGGTTGAGCTGCACCCGGTTTCAGGCAAACCAGTTTCGGCTGCTGCTGCACACTTTTGCCTTCGTTCTGTTGTGGCACCTGCGCCGCAGCCTTGCCGGGACTGAGTTGGCTATGGCCACAGTCGACACCCTCAGGCTCAAACTGCTCAAAGTCGCTGCGCGCGTGGTCCAGAGTGTCCGGCGCGTCCTCTTTACCATGCCCCGGGCCTACCCTTATCAGCGCCTGTTTGCCACCGCACTGCAAAACATCCGGCAAATGCCCCTCCGAACCTGACGGCTCGGCTTCTGTCCACGATGAAACAGAATCCAACGCTACAGGTGCGTCCAAAACCAGGGTGTCGGGGGCAAAAAACCAAGTGGGGACGGGGAAAAAGGATTCCAAACCAATACCAACGCCTCACAACCGGCCGGAGTTCTGAAAAATCGTTGCTTATGACTCACGATGGCCACATCCGAGAGATTTCTCCCCAAGCCTCATGAATAATGCGGGTTAGGAGGCGCATCGTGGGCTATCCGACCAAGGTCCAACTCATCAAACGCAAACAAAGCGAGCAGTGGTACATCAATTTCCCCGCCGCCGTGGCCCAGGCCATGGAGTTCGAACGCGGGGAGACGGTGGAGTGGATCATCGAGGACAAGTCCAGCCTGGTCTTGCGAAGGATAAAAGTGCCACTTTCCGCAGTGAAAAAAAAACGCCCGGAATCCTCGGGCAGTTCGACCGCCTCTTCGAGTTGAGTCGGTGTGCTTTTGCCCAGGAGCGGACCTTCGAGCGGGCACACACCCTGGCCCTCAGTTCCCTGGTCGGCATGGGGCGAAAGACGGTGAGCGGGATTTTGTGTGCCGGGGCTCAGCAGTTTAGCGACTGGTCTGCCGCCTACAGGCTTTTTGAATGGGAGCGCTTTGATACGGATGCTTTGTTTGCTCCGGCACGTTGCGAGGTGCTCACACGCCTGGAAGCCGAAGAGCCGTTCGTGGCGATGCTGGACGACACCCTGGTGCGCAAACGGGGACGCAGAGTGCATGGTGCGGCCTGGCGAAAGGATCCCCTGGGGCCGCCGTTTCACACCAACTTTGTCTGGGGACAGCGCTTTGTCCAGGTCTCGGCGGCACTGCCGGACAAGACCACACCTGGCCGGGCGCGGGCAATCCCCATCGACCTCACCCATGCGCCCTCTGCCGCCAAACCCTCCAAGCGTGCGCCTGAAGAACAGTGGGTCGAGTACCGGGCAAGGCAAAAGGCCATGAAGTTAAGCTACCTCGGAGCCCAGCGATTGGCGTCCTTAAGGTCGTGGCTCGATGAGCAAAAAAACCGAACTCGGCGTTTGATCGTCGCAGTCGACGGCAGCTACACAAACCGAACTGTTTTCAGAAACCTCCCGCACAACACGGTGGTAATCGGCCGCATCCGGAAGGACGCCAAGTTGTTTTTACCTCCCGATCAAGCTCTCGGGCCGGGGCGGCGTCGCTTCTATGGAAAGCGTCTGCCAACCCCCGAACAGCTCAGGCAGGACGAGTCGGTCCCCTGGATACCGGTGGAGGCATTTGCCGCCGGGAAGACCCACACCTTTGAAATCAAGACCATCGCGCCCGTGCGCTGGCAAGCTGCAGGGGCCAGCGATCTAAGGTTGGTTGTGGTGCGCCCGCTTGCCTATAGACCCCGAATCCGATCTCGGCTTCTCTACCGTAACCCATCTTATCTGCTCTGTACCGATCCGGAACTGCCGCTTGAGCGATTGCTCCAGTCGTACCTGTGGCGATGGGAAGTGGAACTGAACTTCCGGGATGAGAAGACGCTGCTGGGAGTGGGGCAAGCCCAGGTCCGCACCCCCGAGGCGGTCAAAACCGTGCCGGCATTTATCGTTGCGGCCTATGCGTTCCTGCTCCTGGCCGGGACCGTGGACAAACGGGCATCATCCGTTTTGCCTCTGCCAAAATGGAGAGCCCACGATCCGCCCGCAAGGAAGACCACCGCAAAACTGATTAATGAGTTGCGCTCCGAGCTATGGGGCAAGGCAATGGGAGTGAATTTAGGCCACTTCGTAGATACGGCCAGACCGGGAACGAAGCCTGTTTTATTACAAAAATCATTGCCCTCTGCCGTTTGTTATGCGATCAAATAGCCAAAGACGAG
>LUZZ01000251.1 GCA_001603845.1 Syntrophobacterales bacterium Delta_01
CCTATATCCGCAACTTTAAGTGTTACATGGTACTAGCGGGTTTTACTGAGATGTCAATGTGTCGGAACCAAAATCGACCAATACGACTTTGTCTCTTGATTGAAGCTACTTGATAAATTAAAATTTGCTTCGCCTTTTCAATTCGGCGGGTGGCCCGGATAGCTGCGCTATCCGGGCGCGAAGCGCAAGAGGTTACGGGATGGCAAGGCCGTGCGCGGGCTCCTTTACCCCGCCCCTCGTTTCATAGCCGACAGCGAAGGTATACGAACACGAAGAGCGAAGCGTCTATGCCGCTCCGCAGAGTTCAAGACTGTGAAAATATAATAATGTATCGTGTCCCTTCATAATGCGTTAGTTTCGCTCAGACAGTCACCGGCAAAACGTAAAGCCGAAGAACAAACCGGCTCCCTCAACCTCGGCCACAAACTGAGGATCGTAAGGAATCGAAAGCACGGGTTTTTCTCTGGTATCGGCAGCAAGAGATCGGCTCCGGGCCGCGGCAACCCTTCATATTGCGGGAACGCAGGTGATCTCGGTCAATCCGTATTCGAGCGAGCGCATGCCCCGTCGAGCAATTTCCGGACGTGCTGAATCACCACTGCCGGGAGCTCAATATTGAGCGGTCCGGCAACGGTTTCGAACAGCTCGGTGCCCCACTTCCACGACTCTCGATAGGCGGTGCGCAGCGTGCGCGATTCTGCGCCGGCCGTGCAAGCCAGGTAGCGTGCGTACGCGGCGTCGGAAAGTTCCCTCTCCAGCGCGCGCGACGGTGTCGGCCAGTGGGCCGTGGTCCCTTCCCGGATGCGGACCAGCTTGAGCAGATTTTCATGGGCCCTGCCCAGCAGGGCCCAGGCGCGCGCATACTCGCCACGGTTCAACAGATTGGCGCCGAAGAGCATCAGGCTGATGAAGTTCAGGGCGATCCCTTCCGCCAGGACCGCGCCTCCACGGCTGGGAGGCCCACCCACGAGAGCGCTTGCGTAGCGTGACAGTTCGCCTGATCGATCCAGAACCACGGTTGCCGAAAGCGAGGGAAACCAACTGTAGCCCTGCCAACCGGCAACGACCGGTACGTCGGATGCGCGCATGAAGAGGAATTCGCCGCGCACGCCGTTCATAAAAAGTGCCGTGTGATGGCCGAAATCGTCCTGGAAGTAAGCGGCGACCGGGCTGACCCCGTGGAGCCAGGAGCGCTGTTCGAACTCATCGAAGGAACCATCCCGGATAAACACCGCGAACTCTATGTCGGAGAACTCGTCGCCTTCTCCTATCGCGAACGAGCCGAACATCAGGGCCGCGGCTACGCGCTCATCTTCGTGACAGGCGGTTCGAAAGCACTCGATCATTTCCTGTTGAAGCATACCTGCCTCTCTTTTCGCTTGAATTTTTTACTGAACAGGAACGCGGGACCAGGTCCGCCTCTACAATATCCAGCGTACCGCACACTGCATGCCTTCCCCGGTGTCTCATGCCAATTTGTGTTCGAGTCGTGCACGAGCCGATGGGTTCCGCTCCGCTTCACCTATCCTACGATGGACGTCAATTGTAGGATGAGTGGAGTCCCGCATCGAGCGGGACGCAACCCATCTCATGCGCCAATCTTGAATGCGATTTCGTATCAGCCGTCGTCGGTGGCGGGCGGTGATGTGTCCATCCCGCCGGTTCCCGGGCCCCGGGTTGTGCTTCAGCGCGACGCGAAGCGGGAGCTTGGGAACCGGCAGAAATTTTCCTTCAATGATGTCTACAGGATTTCTCTTATTGCGGATATCAGCTTTTCCTCGTTGGGAATATAGAATCGCTCCAGCGGCGGGCTGGTGGGGACCGGGATGTCCGGCCCGGTGACGCGCCTCAGGGGGGCCTTGAGGCTTGTCAGCGCCTCTTCTATGACGATGGCTGAAATCTCGCCCGCAAATCCTCCGGTCCGGGTTGCCTCGTGCAGAACCACCAGGCGGCCGGTTTTTCGCACCGAGGCCAGGATGGTCTCCTTGTCGAGCGGAGCCAGGGTGCGCACATCGACGACCTCCAGCTCGATGCCGTCCTGTGCGAGCTGCTCCGCCGCCTTCATGGCCACGCCGAGCATCTTGGACCACGTCACCATGGTGACGTCCTTTCCCTGCCGCTTGATGTCGGCCTTCCCGATGGGGACCAGGTACTCGCCGTCCGGAACGGGTCCGGGCACAAAGTAGAGCAGCATGTCCTCGATGAAGACGACCGGGTTTTCGTCCCGAACGGCGGATTTGAGCAGACCCTTGGCGTCGGCCGGCGTGGAGGGCATCACCACTTTCAGCCCCGGACAATGCGCCGCCCAGGCTTCCAGGTTGTGCGCATGCTGGCACCCCGCTCCGAAGCCCGCCCCGCTCTTGATCCGCACCACCAGCGGGAAGGCGGACTTACCGCCCGAAAGATACCTCAGCTTGGCGGCATGATTGACGATCATGTCCGAAGCGAGGGTAAAAAAAGGATTGAACATGATTTCCACCACCGGCCTCAGCCCCGCCGCCGCCGCGCCGACCGCCAGGCCGGCAATGGCAGCCTCCGAGACGGGGGTGTCCTTCACGCGCCCCGGCCCGAACTCCTTGAGCAGGCCCGCCGTCGGGAGCATCGGGCTGTCGTGGATGCTCACCCCGACGCCTTCTCCGGCGATGAAAACCCCGGCGTCGCGCGTCATTTCTTCCCTGAGTGCCTGATTGACCGCCTGTCCCATTCCCAATTGCTGCATGGCGCTCTCCCTTCCTGGTGACAATAGATTCCGGAGGTTCTCACTGGACAAAGACATCTTCGAGCGCCTCTTCCGGACCGGGGTAGGGGCTCTCCTCGGCAAACCGCACGGCGTCTTCCACAATCCCGTTGATCCGGGCTTCCATCTCCTGGAGTTCTTCGGCGCTGATCAGGCCGTGGCCCAGCGCTTCATCGCGAAGGCGCGGGATGGGGCATTTTCCCTTCCATTCCGCGATCTCGTCTTTGGGCTGATACACCTGGTGGTCCGATTCTCCATGCCCGCGGCACCGGTAAGTCTTGCATTCGATAAGCGTCGGCCCCCAGCCCGCGAGGGCGAGTTCCCTGGCTTTGCAGACCGCTCCGTAAACCGCCAGCACGTCGTTGCCGTCGACGATCTCGCCCGGCATCGCATAGGCCTTGGCCCTCTCCGCGACGTCCTTAACCCGGGTGTGCTCCTCGTAGCGCTGCGCACCAGCGTAAAGGTTGTTCTCGCAAACGAAAATGACCGGAAGCCTCCAGAGGCTCGCCAGGTTCAGCGCCTCGTGAAACGAACCCTCGTCCGCCGCGCCGTCTCCGAAAAGACAAACCGTTACCGTGTTTTCGTTTCGGTACTGCTGGGCGAACGCCACTCCGACGGCTATGGGCAGCCCGCCTCCCACGACCGTCGTCGTGCACAGGGCGTTGACCTCGGGCACCGCCATGTGCAGCGTGCCGCTCTTCCCCTTGTTGCAGCCGGTGCGCTTGCCGTAAATCTCGGCCATGAGCGCCCTGGGATCGGCCCCCTTCGCCAGGAGGTGATTGTGGCTCCGGTGGTTCGAGACCATCACGTCTTCGGGAGCCAGCGCCGCACAAACCCCCGATCCGACAGCTTCCTGGCCCGTACACAAAATCATCATCCCGGGGACCCGCCCCTGGATTTTGCAAAGCTCCGTGAGTTCCTCCTCGAACCGGCGCGAGAGGAGCATGGACCAAAGCATTTCGATTTTCTTTTCCTTCGATACCTGCATGGGCTCTCCTGTTTTCGGTCAGATGTTGCCGTGGGGCTTACAACCTGGATCACTCCGTATGACCTCCGGGCTCCCGGCTTCGCGGTGGGCGAGTTGCCGGATGCCGCCCAGGGAGAACTGAGTGATGTGGTCCGCAATCCGTTCGATATCACCCGCGTCGAAGCGCTCGGGATGAAGGACCGCAATGAGGCGTTTGTCCGTGAGATAGTGCAGGCACTGCCCGACGATACTCATGGCGCACAGGAATACCGAATCGCTCTCCTCGCCTTCCGCCGCGCCGCCCTCCTGTAAAATTTCACGGAGAATTCCCGCCAGGTATTTATAAACAGGCCGGATGGAGCCTTGCACCAGGTTGCCGAGTGCCCCGGTGGGGTCCGATATTTCCCGGGTAATGAGCTTCATGTGCCAGGCGGGAATGCCTTCGTCCGAAATCCGGAGGAGAAACGCGCGAATGAACGCGCGGAGTCTCTCCTCCGGCGTCGCTTCGTCCCCGAGGCCGAAGTGAGGCGGGTATTTCCTAATCGCCAACCGGTACGAATGTTCCAAGATCGCCGTATAGAGTCCCTGTTTATTCCGGAAATGGTAATTCACGGCGCCCAGGGGAGTCCCGGCGCGGCGGCAGATTTCCCTCACGGTTGCCGCCCGAAACCCACGCTGGAAAAACACCTGCCCGGCCGCCTCGATCAGCTTGGCCTTGGTCTTTCCGCTTCTGCTCCGGTCCTCTTCCACCACGGTCTCCAGGGGGAGTTTTGAACGTTTGTATAGAACAGACGTTCAACTTCGTCAACGGGTTTTACTCGTCCAGTCGGGCGTTGGTAGGGTGTGGGTTCTTTTTGCGGCAGGGGAGCGTGCGAGTGCGGGACTCTATCCCATAATTTGAAAATATACACAGCGTCCAAAGCAATTGCGAAATGATGGAGGGTGGGTATGCCTTTGGGACTGTTGCCAAATCCTTTGGTGCCGCTGGTTCCCAAGCCGAAGTTTGGGAACCGGCGGAAAGACGCCGGATTCCCGCCCAAATACTCTGCTGGAATGACGATTTTAGAGGTATTACGTTAGCTCATGAAGTTGAAGTCCATCGTTTGCTTTCCTCTCCATACCGGGGCGCCCAGCGCCCGGCACGCACGCGCCTGCGCGCGCGGCCGAATCCGGGGGCGGGGGAAGACTTTCCCCGCTTTTTCAAAACGGACTGTCCTCCCCCACCCGGGCCCCCTTTACGGAAGTTGTTCCAGGGGG
Source organism: Syntrophobacterales bacterium Delta_01 (assembly GCA_001603845.1). GTDB lineage: Bacteria > Desulfobacterota > Syntrophobacteria > Syntrophobacterales > Syntrophobacteraceae > SbD1. The sequence continues at coordinate 4,962 of LUZZ01000251.1, forward strand.
TCCTTGCCGTCCGGAAACATCGCTCCGTAGGGTTCGAAATGACCGATATCGCGGAGCGTGCAATAGCGCATGCCTTTTTTGCCTCCCACCATCAGGAGCGGTTCGGCCCTGTTGACGTCGAGCGTGTTGTCGGGGGTGAGCGCGTTGTCGGAGACGTCCAACTGCAGGACTTTGCCCATGACCAGGACGTAGCCGGGTTCCTCGTATTCCTTGTAGAGCTTGCACTCCAGCCAGGCGTAACACCCCGCGATCCTCGGCGCTTTCACCAGGACGGAAGGCATCTCCGAAAGACCCGCCAGTTCGAATTCGTCCACCTCGGGAGGGGCATGCCTGGCCGTTGCGATGACCTTGTCCGCCAGGTTCGTTCCGGCGAGGTTGACCACGAATTCCCCCGTTTCCCGGATGTTTTTCAGGGTGTCCCGTTTGTGGGCCGACGCGAGGCAAATGAGGTCCAGGGGACGAAGCACGGGCATGACGCAGGAATAAGGGGCGATGTTGCGAATGCCGTCCCTGCCCAGGGTTGAAATGAACGTGATGGGCAGGGGCATGAACTCTTCTCTTTTGGACGGCTTGAAAACAGCCACGACGCTTCCTTTCTTTTTCGTTTCGGTTGCTTGGTTCGGGCACGTTGCTGGGGGCCGGGCCGGGCGCCGTTACTGGGCTTTTTCGGCGGCCGGAGGTTGGAGCAGGCCCAGTTTTTCGAGAGGATCGACGCCCGGGCGCGCCCAGTCGAGCGGTGAAGTCCCTTTCGGAAGCTCAAAAGATTTCACCACCTTGACGAAATCTTCCGGCTTGTCCATACGCTTTAGAAACCACAGATCGGTGCACAACTTTTCGGCGATGCCGCCGCCGGCCTTGGCGCAGCCCGTGTCCGGCCAGTCAAAGGCGAGCACCACGCCGTCCCATGCGCCGCCGCGGGTCTGCTGGCGATACGCGATGGTCGCGGCCTTTGCGGCTTCCGGCAGGCGCCGGGCCTTATCGGCATCCGAAGGGTAGTACGCGGCATATCCCCGTTTCCCCGGCGTGCTGTTCAGGAGTTCGAGCAGGGCGTCCTCCTTGCACCACGGGTCCACCGCCTGTATGAAATACCTGCCGCCGGGGCCGGCCGGGAAGCGGGATTCCAGGTAATTGGCCAGGATGACTCCGGAGGTGACGCCCGGACAGTAGTGGTCGTGGAAGAGGGCGGCACGGATGACGTCGCAGGACGCACCGTGGGACACGGCATTGGCGATGGTCACCAGGGCGAACGCATGTCCTCCGAACACTCCGGCTTTTGCCTTTTGGTTCCAGGCTGCCGGGTCGGCGAACACCGCTTTCGCTCCGATGTTTTCATGGTCGATGCGGGCAAAGAGTTCCTTGGCGCGCAACGCGAAGACCCGCGAGCGGATGGTCTTGCGGGAGAGTTGGGGAAGCCGGGAGAGAAGCGGTTCGAGCGCCTTGCCGTTGACTTCGAAATAGACGGCATCGCCCGTACCCATGTCATGGAACAGGAACCAGAGGGCGGAGTTGCGGGCACTGTGAACGTCGAGCAGCGTCCCTTTGCCGGCGGATGCTCCCTTCCAGGACTGCAGACCGTCCAGGCTCGGTTCGGTACTGTGCCCGTCGACCACGGCGCATCCGGCATTGGTGAGCACCAGCGCCTTGGACCTGGAAGGAACACGTTTCAGCACTTTACTCGCTTCCGAAGCGGTACGTTCCGCAAGACTTTTCCAGACGGCGTATTCTTTCGCCTTGTCCTGGGCCGTTGCCAGGCTTGCAATCGCGAAAACGGCAACAAACAGCGTACAAACGATGGTCTTCACATGGGATTTCATGGCTGCGTCTTTTCCTTCCGTGGTGTCGGGTTTTCTGCCACAAAAAAACAAAAAGCCGAAGAGGACCGGCAGCTCTCCTGAGCGTCCGAAGCCTCCCCGGCTTCCATACCTTGCGCGTTGAAGCGGCGTTGAGCCAACACCGCTTTTAAATCATATGATTCCGGTTAAAACCCGGCGTTTCCTCGGCTTGCGCCCTCCAGATCGGATGCCTTCCTGGCATCTTGCCATGGGCAAAAGCGTTGACGGCCGCCATGAAGCAAGCTTTCACACGCCGCCTCGGTTCCGCCGCCGGTTGGTTCACCCTAACCGGTATGATCCGGACTATAGAGGCCGGAACCACCAAAGATCAACTTCTTTTTTATACCATTGGAAGAAGTGAGAGAATTCCGAGTGGTGTAGGGAATTTATAACATGCCGTAATTGATTTGGAAATCTACGAATACCTTGTCGTCCGGCAGGGTGGTGTCCCTTCGTGCCCGGTGGAGAGACTTTACCGCATTTGTGATACTCAGAAAACTTGACAAAAGGCTCGTTCTCAGAAATACTTGTGCGCAACCGGTCAGGTCCATAATTGCTACGAAAGCAGTAGGAATGTTCGGTTGGCTTTACTGGTTTTTTCCGTCCGTTTTATCGCAAAGTTACAATAAAATCTGGTGATCAATAAGGCCGTGAAAGCCTTTTATCCTCAGGTACGAGGAGAAAGGCATATTTGCGGCCTTTTTTATTTCGGGTTCCGTAGGCCTCCAGTGGCGGCCCGGCGTCCGGACGCACCGGTGTGGTTTGGGTTGGAGAGCCGTTTCTGCGGCCGCCGCGCGAGCTGGAGATATTCATCACTTTTTAAAGAGACAGGGGGAGATTACAGGATGAGGAGGAATTGGGTTTTATTGTTGTCTTTATTTGCAGTCGGAC
>LUZZ01000252.1 GCA_001603845.1 Syntrophobacterales bacterium Delta_01
GATCCAGAGGTCGTGGGGGGCCGGCAACGCCATGATGAATTTCGCCCGGTTCCCCAACGTGGTGGGCGCGCACTGGTTCCAGTACTGCGACGAACCCCGTGGCGGCCGCGAAGACGGCGAAGACTACAACGTGGGCCTGGTGGACACCTCCAACCGGCCCTACAAGAGGCTTACGGAAAACTTCAGGAAGATCAACCGGGCGCTGGAAACCGTGCACCGGGAAAGCGCGGCCGAGGCGAAACTGTCCGGCTCCCCGGCGGGGCCGGTCCGCGTCCACCGGGCCGAGTCACCGATCGACACCGCCGACCAGTCGTTCATGGACTGGGAAAAAGAAAAGACCCTGCTGCACGGATTTACCGTCCAGGCCCCTTACGTCCCGTTCGGCGACGTACACCTCGCATGGAGGCCCGAAGGCTTCTACCTGTTCAGCGTTTCCACCACCTATGTGAACCCGGACTTTCTGGATTACCGCGACACCTTTCCCCTCTCCGAGGCCTTCCAACTGCACTTCGCGGTAAAACGAGCGGGAAGGGTGGACCACTTCGCCGCCTACATGGTCCCGGCCATCAACCCCGCCTACCCGGACGGGTTCGAAATCACCCCCGAACTGTTCCGGGTCGAAGCCGGAAAACCCGTCGAACGCCTCCCGGAGCGGGGCCACGTGCAGAGGCTGGAAAAATCGCTTCCGCACATGCTCATGGAGGCGTTTCTCCCCGCCAAATGGTTCGGCCTGGACGAGCTGAAGCCGGGGATGCGGCTCAAGGCCAATATCGCCCTGATCAGCTACTACCGTGAGTTCGCCATGACCCTGGCCGGCCGGCCCGGCGTGGAAGCGATAGGAAATCCTTCGGAATTCAAAGAGTTCGTGCTGGAGTAGTCCCGAAGGAATTCCGGAAACGGACCGCGCCGCACCAGGCCGGCGAACATCGCTTCATCGTGCATCGAAACGCTGCCTTAAAAGCTTTCTCCCGCTCTTTTGGAATGCAAACCGGTATAATGCTTAACTTGACATCGCGGAGTATTCAATCGACGGAGTGGTGACGGCGGGCAGGCACAACCGGGAGGAAATTCATGGGCAAAATATACGAGGACATAACGAAAACGGTCGGCAACACGCCCCTGGTGAGGCTCAACCGGATCGCCGAGGGAGCGGGGGGCGTGGTTGCGGCCAAACTGGAGTCGTTCAATCCCCTTTCCAGCGTCAAGGACCGGATAGGGGTGGCGATGATAGAAGACGCCGAAAAGCGGGGGCTCCTGGGGCGGGGTTCGGTCATCATCGAACCCACCAGCGGCAACACGGGGATAGCGCTTGCCTTCGTGGCGGCGTCCCGTGGCTACCGGCTGATTCTCACCATGCCGGAGACGATGAGCGCCGAGCGGAGGCAGTTGCTGGCGATCCTGGGCGCGGAACTGGTCCTGACTCCGGGGGCCGAGGGAATGACGGGCGCGGTGAAAAAGGCCGAAGAACTGGCGCGGGATATTTCGGGCGGGATTATTTTACAGCAGTTCAAAAACCCGGCCAACCCGCAGGTCCACCGCGTGACGACGGCCGAGGAAATCTGGAAGGATACGGACGGCAAAATCGACGTCCTGGTCGCGGGAATCGGCACGGGGGGCACGCTCACCGGCATTTCCGAGGTGCTGAGGAAGCGTCGGAAGCAATTCCGGGCCATCGCCGTCGAACCGGAGGGCTCTCCGGTGCTTTCCGGCGGCAAGCCGGGGCCCCACAAGATCCAGGGCATCGGGGCCGGTTTCGTCCCCGACGTTTTGAACCGGGAGGCGATTGACGAGATTATCCGGGTAAAGGACGAGGATGCGGGCGAGACCGCCCGCCGGCTGGCAAAGCTGGAAGGCATCCTGGTGGGGATTTCTTCGGGCGCTGCGTGCTGGGCGGCGCTCGAAGCGGCCAGGAGGCCGGAAAACAGCGGAAAGCTGATCGTGGCCATCTTTCCCGATACCGGGGAGCGATACCTTTCGACCTGGCTTTTCCAGCAATAGGACCGCCTGAAAAGGGCGGGAAAGCGGTCCCCGGGCCGTTTTTCCGCCCTTTTTTCTTTCTAGAAATTCCCCGCGGCGTCCAGTTCCGTTTCCCCCAGGACCTTGTCCACGTCCAGGATTATCTTCAGCGCCCTGTCTATTTTGGCCATGCCGAGGATGCAGTCCCGGCTGAAATTGTCGATCATGTCCGGGGTGTCTTCGATATCGGCGCCCCGGATGTGGAGGACTTCCGAGACGGAATCCACCACCACGCCGATGTACCGGATCCTACCGCGATGCTCGGTTTCCAGGACGATGATGCAGGTGCGGTCGGAGTAGTTCGCTGCCTCCATACCCAGCTTGGTGCGCATGTCCACCACCGGGATGACCTTGCCGCGGAGGTTGACCACCCCCTTGAGATACGGGGGCGCCTGGGGCACGGGAGTGATGGGCACCACCTCGATGATTTCCTTGACCTTGAGGATGGTGATCCCGTACTCCTCGCCCGCCATGGAAAAGGTCAGGTACTTGCCCGTCTTGCGCTCGTTTTTTAAAAGGAGCATCTCCTGCTCCTTTTCTTCCGTAATGTCCATGATGATCCCGGTGGCGAAGTCCATCTCGCCGGTGTCGTCGCACACGATCTGCCCCCACTCCCGAATCCACAGGCAGTCGCCGTTTTTGGCCGCGACCCGGTATTCCCTCATATAGGTCTTGTCGCCCTTGAGGGCATGCACGAACGCCTGCCTCATGGAGGCCTTGTCCTCATTCAGGACCAGGTCCACCCACTTCATCTGGTGCGAGTTGAACGTTTCTTTGGAGTAGCCCACGATGGCTTCGACCTGGTCTCCCAGAAACTCGCTCGACCCGTCTTTGAAGCCCTTGAACGCCGCGTTCTTGACCTTGCTTTTCCCGCCTGCCGCCCCCGCCGGCTTTGCCATTTCCTTCTCCTTTCCCGCGCTGATAGGATCAGGCTGATTTTTATCCCAATCTTTCTATCGGCCGGCCGGGATATTATCTTTAGCGACTTACGAATACTTCGGGAAATGGGGGCGGACCGGCGGCGGCGCCAGGCCTGCGGAAGGCGGCCGGGAGATCCGCGGCCCTGGCGGAGGCTCGTTTTTTCCCTTCCTTACCGAGCCGTTCTCGTTTTATACTCCCGCCAGTTTGAGCATTTTAGCGATGGAGGATCGAGGAAATTGGGTAAAAAGCCGTACGCAAAGAATTACAAACGCATGGTAGAGCTGGTGCGTCCGTACTGGAGACAGCTCGTATTTGCCATGATCTGCATGATGGGTGTGGGCTGGACGACCGCTGCAGGGGCATACCTGATAAAAGACGTGCTGGACGGTATTTTCATTAACAAAAGACAGGACCTGCTGCTGATCCTGCCCCTTGCCGTGCTCGCTCTTTTTACGGCCAAGGGACTTTGCATGTGGGGCAACGTGTACCTCACCAGCCGCGTGAGCAACAAGATCGTGACCGAGATCCGCCAGCAGCTCTACGATCACATGCAGACGCTGTCCATGTCGTTTTATGACAAGAACTCGACGGGCGATCTCATCTCCCGCGTGGTAAACGACGTGATGTTCCTGCAAAGCACCGCCTCCAGCGCGGTGGTGGGGATCCTGCGCGAGAGTTTCAGCATCGTCAGCCTGCTGGTGGTCGTTTTCTACCGCGACTGGCAGCTTGCGATCATCGCCCTAGTGGTGCTCCCCCTGGGGTTCTTCCCGGTCATCAAGCTGAGCAGGAAACTGCGCGGCATCGGGGTGAGCGGCCAGGCCTCGCTTGCCGACATCACCGTCATCCTGCACGAGACGATCAGCGGCAGCCGGATCGTGAAGGCCTTCGGGATGGAAGAATACGAGAAGGGCCGCTTCGCCAAGCTCAACGAGAAATTCCTGAACCTGATGATGAAAATGATTGCCGTGACGGCGCTCTCCTCGCCCATCATGGAGGTGATCGCCGGGCTGGTGATCGTGTTCACCATATGGTACGGAGGCACGCGGGTGGTGAACGGCACGGACACCGCCGGGAACTTCTTCTCGTTTACCGCCGCGGTGCTGCTGCTCTACGAGCCCGCCAAGAGGCTCAACAACACGGTGGGCGTGCTTCCCCTGGGGCTGGCGGCGGCGGACCGGATCTACGATATCCTGGATTTGAAACCCGAAATCACCGACAAACCGGGCGCGACCGATCTGGCCCCCATTCAGCACAGCATCGAATTCAAAAACGTGAGTTTCCACTATGATAAGGAAACGGTGCTGCACGATATCAATATCACCGCCCGCGTCGGCGAGGTGATTGCGCTGGTGGGCATGAGCGGCGCGGGAAAGACGACGCTGGTCAACCTGATCCCACGTTTTTACGACGTAAGCGAGGGAGCCGTCCTCGTAGACGGCGTGGACATCCGCGACGTTACCGTTTCCTCGCTGCGCTCGCAGATCGGGATGGTGACCCAGCAGTCCATCCTGTTTAACGATACGGTGCGGGCCAACATCGCCTACGGCGACATCAACAGGAGCGAAGAGGACCTCATCCTGGCGGCCAAGGCGGCCAACGCCTATGATTTCATCATGAGGATGCCCGAGGGGTTCGACAGCCCGATAGGCGAGGCGGGCGTGAAACTCTCGGGGGGCGAGCGCCAGCGGATCTGCATTGCCAGGGCGCTTCTGAAAGACGCGCCCATTCTTATCCTGGACGAAGCCACGTCGTCTCTTGACAGCGACTCGGAAATGGAGGTCCAGAACGCCCTCGACAACCTCATGGTGGGCCGGACGACCTTCGTGATCGCCCACCGGCTTTCCACCATCAAAAACGCCGACAGGATCATCGCCATGTCCAACGGCAGGATCGTGGAGGTCGGCCGCCACGAGGAGCTGCTGAAAACCGGGCAGGAATACCGGCGCCTCTACGACCTCCAGTTTGCGGGGCTCCAGGCCGTGCCGTCCGGATCGGGCAACGGCGAGGCGATCAACCGCAAGGCGTCCTAGAGAATAGCCCGAGGTGGCGCTTGTGCTGCCCCGGGGCTGGTTTATTGAGCCCCTTCGGGGCAAAGACGCCGGATTACCCCGCCCGGAAGCGTTGTGGGAATGACGATTTCGGAGGTTTTCTCCTTAATTGGTGAAGTCCCATGTATGGGCGTGGTAACGAGGATTCGACCCCATTGGGGCAACGGATTCTTTTACCGTGCCCACCGCTCTTTCACCCCAAAAGCCGTGCCCGCACACCCACGGGCGTTTCGGAAAAATACGGGATGCCTTTTTTATCGAGATAAAAATTGCGCCGACGCTCATGCCGGCGACCCGCCCGGACCTGATGGCCCTGCGTCCTTCTCATCGGGATTTATTTCATTCCACGTATATGTTATTGAAGCTCACAGGCTCGGATCAGGGGGCCCGAGTTACAGATTTTCCCCGAGGAGAGCATTTGATGCCCAAGACCTACGTTCTGGAT
>LUZZ01000253.1 GCA_001603845.1 Syntrophobacterales bacterium Delta_01
AGTTTAAATTCTGATTTGTATATTTTCAGATTTGTACTTAAAATGCACCCCGAAAAGTCAAATTATCTCTCAAAGAGGGGATGCATTTTTCGAGGAGGAAAGGAGAACCAAGGTATGAAAGGCAAGATTCTTTCAATACTTACCGCTATTTTGTTCGGAGCGTCGATAATGGCCGCACCTGTGGTGGTTTCGGCGCAGACCACCGAAAAGGCCGGCGTGGAACAAACGCAGCCTAAGAAGGTAAAAAAAGCAAAGAAAGCCAAAAAGAGCAAGAAAAAAGCTTCCAAGAAGGCCAAAAAAAGCAAGAAGAAAGCCGCCAAGAAGAACCAGGCATAAGTTCAACCCGGTAGTCTCTATGCCTTCTTTGAGAGAGAGATAGACTCCAAAAAATCAGGGCTGATGCAAGACGAAAACCCGCCTTTGGCGGGTTTTCTATTTGTCGGCCCCGGCAAGCAGCATTCTTTCGACGGCGTGCCGGATGAGGTCGAGTTCCGCGGGGGCGATGGTGCGCACGTCCATGATGAAAAAGTCGGACTCGATCCTGCCGATGACCGGCGGGTCGCCGGCCCGCAGCATTTCCTCTATCCGGTTGGGGCTGAAGCTGTCCGAGCGGATGGCCACCACACGGGTGGGCAGGTCCTGGGCGGGAAGCGAGCCGCCGCCCACCTGTGAAAACCCCGGCATGGTCTTCACTTCCAGCACGCCGCTTCCGTCCATCCCCCGAATGAGGCCGGCCAGTTCCTCCGCGCGCCCTTCCAGCTCGGAAGCGGGAGCGGCGATCATCCTGAGCGTGGGGATCTGGTCCATCGCCTGCCGCTCGTCCCGGTAGAGCCTGAGGGTGGCCTCCAGCGCCGCCAGGGTCATCTTGTCCACCCGGAGGGCGCGGGTGATCGGGTTTTTCCGGCACCGTTCGACGATGTCCCTGCGTCCCACCATGATGCCTGCCTGGGGGCCGCCCAGCAGCTTGTCGCCGCTGAAGGTCACCAGGTCCGCGCCCGCCCGGACCGTTTCCTGCACGGTGGTTTCGCCGTGCAGCCCGAACGGAGCGAGGTTGACGAAGCACCCGCTCCCCAGGTCCTCGATCACGGGCAGGCCGTGTTCCCGCCCCAGACTCACCATGTCCTCCAGGGCGACGTCGGCCGTAAACCCCACGATCCTGTAGTTGCTGGTGTGCACTTTCATGAGGAGCGCCGTGCGCTCGTTTATGGCCGCCCGGTAGTCCCGCAGGTGGGTCCGGTTGGTGGTCCCCACCTCGTGCAAAACGGCGCCGCTGCTGGTCATCACGTCCGGGATGCGGAAAGAACCCCCGATTTCCACCAGTTGCCCGCGGGACACCACCACCTCGCGGCCGCGGGCGAGGGTGTTCAGGGCCAGGAAAACCGCCCCCGCGTTGTTGTTCACCACCAGGGCGGCCTCCGCCCCGGTAAGCTCGCGCAAAATCGCCTCGGCGTGGACGTAGCGCGACCCCCTCTCGCCCCGTTCCAGGTCGTATTCCAGATTGTTGTACCCGCCGCACATGAGCCGGAGCCTCTCCACGGCGCAGCCGGCCAGCAGGGACCGACCCAGGTTGGTGTGGATCACGATCCCCGTGGCGTTGACCACGCCGCGCAGCGTGAACTGCGCCAGACGCTCGATCCGTTCGACGATGAGGTCCGGCAGCCCGGCGATGGCCGCCGCCGGAGTTCCCGCCCCGGCGTTCTGCAATATCGCTTTCCTGGTCTCGTCGAGCACTTCGCGGATGGCCTCCAGGACGATCTTCTTGGGATGGCGCGCCAGGGCCTCGCGCACCGGTTCCCACAGCAGGATAGCGTCCACACCCGGAATTTGCCTCAGAATTTCTTGCGCCGAACTTCGCTCCATTTCTTTCCTCGTATCCCCCGCGGCCGGGAGCAATTCTTTTTTTGGGATGGTATTTGGGTTATAATTGCGAGTTATCGGTTGTCGGCAATCGGAAACCGGTCACCGGCGACCGGATATTCTTTTTATCAAAATTTCGGAGATTTCGGCAAAATAATGAGTCTTTCGATTTCACGCCGGGAGCGGCTCGACACGGAACATGTCCCGGAGCCGGGCGATTTCAGATTCTCTTCCGAAGAGATAATTTCCTTTTTAAGAAATTCCCGCGATTCCGCCGGGCTGCGGGGCGTGCAGCCTCCGGCCCTCGCCTACCTGGTGTCCAGGGCCGTGCTGCAGGTGCGAAAGCCCTTCGTGCTGGTGGCTCCCACGGACCGGGACGCCGAAAAATATGCCGGGATGGTCTCCTTTTTCATGGGAAAATCCCAGGGGGCGAACGGGCAGCCGCTCGACCGGCAGGTGTGGTACCTGCCCTCGCGCGCCGGGCGCAAGGCGCAGTCGCTGGGAAAAGCGGAAGCCACGGCGCGAAGAATCGAATCCCTCTACGCCCTGAGGGCCGCGCCCCTGCCCCTGGTCACGGTGACCTCGGCCCTGGCGCTCATGGAGCGGCTGGCTCCGCCCGACATTTTCATGGCCGGGGTGGAGTACAAGGTCGCCGGAGAATCCGCCGACCTGGAAGCCCTGACCCGCCGGGCGCTGGAGCGCGGATATTTCCGGGTGTCGCTGGTGGAAGAGTACGGGGACTTCAGCCGGCGGGGGGGCGTGTTCGACATCTACTCGCCGCTTTACCGGTGGCCGGTGCGGCTGGAATTTTTCGGAGACGAACTGGAGTCCATCCGCTTTTTCCACCCCAGCACCCAGCGGTCCATGGGCGTTCTGGAAGACGTGCTCCTCCTGCCCGGACACGAGGTGCTGCTCGACGAAAAGGCCAGCCGGCGCGCGCAGGACGCCGTCTACGAGGACGTGCGCCGCGAGCGGCTCACTCCCGCCGCCGGCAACGTCTGGCTGGACAAGATCCAGGAAGGCCACCAGTTGGGGGCCTTCGAGGCCGTCTTTCCGGTCTTCTATGAGGAGACCGCCTCCCTGTGGGACTACCTCGATCCGGGATCGGTGCTGGTGTGGACCGATGCCGTCCAGGTCCGCAGGGAGCTGGACGAATATTACCAGAAGGCGGCGGCCGACTGGGAGACGGACCGGTCGGACAACGAATGGAAGCGCCCGCCCTCCGAGCTGTTCGAAGAGCCGGAGCGGGTGCTGGAAGGGGCCGCCGGCTTCCAGCAGGTGCTGGTGAATTCCCTTTCCGAGCAGGGGACGGCGAAGATTTTCGACCTGGGAACCGCCGGGCACACCGAACTGGCCCTGGCGGTGGCGGCGCACGCCAGGCGCGAACGGCTTCTCGATCCCCTGGCCGACCGGTTCCGGGACTGGACCCGGGAAGGGCTGTCGGTCTTCCTGGTGTGCTCGCGAAAGGAGCGCACCGGCAGGATTTCCGAACTGCTCGCCAACTACGGCATCGACGCCGACGTCACCACCCGGCCGTTCGGCGAGGAGTCTTTCGAGGCGGCTTCGGTGAAGGTCATGGCCGGAGAGCTGGAAAACGGCTTCCTGTGGCCTTCCGAGCGGCTTGCCGTGGTGGCCGAGGAAGAAGTATTCGAAAGGCGGACCCGCCGCCGCGCGGCCAAGCCCGTTTCCGGGATCTTTCTCAACTCCTTCCAGGACCTTCGCCAGGGCGACTTCGTGGTGCACGTCGACCACGGGATCGGCGTGTACCGGGAGCTGGTGCATCTCAACGTGGGCGGCGTGGAAAGCGATTTCCTGCTGCTCGCCTACCAGGACGCCGACAAGCTCTACGTCCCGGTGGACAAGCTCCAGAAGGTCCAGAAATACATGGGCATCGAGGGCCAGGACCCCAAGGTGGACAAGCTGGGGGGCAAGGCCTGGGAAAGCGCCAAGAAAAAGGCACGGGAGTCGGCCGAAAAAATGGCCGAGGAACTCCTGGACCTCTACGCCCAGCGGCAGGTGGGGGACGGGTTTTCGTTCACCCCTCCGGACCGCTATTTCCAGGAGTTCGAGACCACGTTCGCCTACGAGGAGACCACCGACCAGCTCCGGGCCATCGAGGACGTCCTGAACGACATGACCGACAAGCGCCCGATGGACAGGCTGATCTGCGGCGACGTGGGATACGGGAAGACCGAAGTGGCGCTCCGGGCCGCCTTCAAGGCGGTGATGGACGGAAAACAGGTGGCCATGCTGGTGCCCACCACGGTCCTGGCCGAGCAGCACCACGAGAGCTTCCGCGAGCGGTTCGCAAAATTTCCGGTAACCGTCGAGTCGCTCAGCCGGTTCAAGACCGCCGCCCAGCAGAAGCAGATCATCGAAGGGTTGAAGAAAGGCTCGATCGACATCGTCATCGGCACCCACCGGCTGCTCCAGCACGACGTGGTCTTCAAGGACCTGGGGCTGCTCATCATCGACGAGGAGCACCGGTTCGGCGTGCGGCACAAGGAGCTTTTAAAGCGGCTCCGGGTATCGGTGGACGTTCTCACCCTCACCGCCACGCCCATTCCGAGAACGCTCCACATGGCCCTGTCCGGCATCCGCGACCTCAGCACCATCGAGACCCCGCCGCAGGACCGCCATTCAATAGAAACCTACGTCTCCAAGTACGACGAACTGACCATCCGCGAAGCGATTTACCGGGAACTGCAGCGGGGCGGGCAGGTCTTTTTCGTGCACAACCACGTGCAGAGCATCTACCAGATGGCGACCAAGCTCGGCAAGCTGGTCCCCGAGGCCCGGATCGCGGTGGGGCACGGGCAGATGAAGGAGCGGGACCTGGAAAAGGTCATGCTCGATTTTATCCGCAAGAAGGTAGACGTTCTGGTGTGCACGACCATCATAGAATCGGGGCTGGATATCCCGGCCGCCAACACCATCATCATCAACCGGGCGGATAAGTTCGGCCTCGCCCAGATCTACCAGCTCCGGGGCCGGGTGGGCAGGTCGAGCGAGCAGGCCTACGCCTACCTCATCGTTCCCGGCGAGCACCTGATAACCCGGGACGCCCAGAAGAGGCTGCGGGCGCTTCTGGATTTCAGCGAACTGGGGGCCGGGTTCAAGATCGCCCTGAACGACCTCCAGATACGGGGAGGCGGGACGATCCTGGGCTCCTCGCAATCGGGACACATCGCCGCCATCGGCTACGAGCTGTACCTGGAGCTGCTGGAAAAAGCGGTCAAGACCATGAAGGGCGAGGAAACGGGGGCCGAGGCCATAGAGACGGAAATCAACCTGCCCGTGTCCGCCTTTCTGCCCGATACCTATATTCCGGACACCGACCAGAGGCTCCTCGCCTACAAGAGGCTGGCGACCCTTGCCGAGGAACAGGCGGTGGAGGAGCTTTTCGGAGAATGGCGCGACCGGTACGGGCCGCCGCCCGAGCCCGTAAAGCACCTGGTGATGCTTGCCAGGATGCGCTTGGAGCTCAAAAAACTCAAAGTGGTGCGCCTGGAGGGCGATGACGAGACTTTCACCTTCCATTTCGCCCCCAGCGCGGATTTTTTCCCGCTGCTCTCGATTTTCGAAGAAAAGAAATGCAGTTTCACGTTCGAGTCCGACCGCAAGCTGAAAGTCGAGATATGGGGTCGCAATTTTGCGCAGCGGCTGGTGCGATTGAAAAGAATCTTGCAAGAGTCTTATGAAAATGCTACTGCTTTGCCGATCCAGTGATATCGACCTAAATCGCGGTTTTTCTGTCATTTCCGCCTTTGCGGGAAGAGGGAAAAGCTCGGGAAACAGTTTATTTTGTCGTTCGGGGGTAGTATGCGTTACCGGGAAAGACTTTTTATTGCCTTGACCTGCACGGCCCTGGCGGGATTGTTTTGCGCCGGATCGCTGTGTGCTGAAGTGATCGACAGGACCGTGGCCACCGTCAACGGGGAGATTATTCTTTACAGCGAGGTGCTCGCCCAGGTGGAGTTGATGGAGAAAACCTTCCCCGAGCTGAAAAACCTGCCTCCCGAAAAGAAGCCACAGCTCGAACGGGATGCCTTGACTCAGCTCATTCAACAAAAATTGACCGAACAGGAAATAAAACGGCTGAAGATTATCGTTCCCAGTGCCGAAGTCGAGACCACGATCTCCGGCATCAAGAAGGAAAATAACCTCACGGACTCCCAGTTCGAGTATCTGCTGAAACAGGACGGGCTGACTCTCGAAAAATTCCGTGAAAACATAAAAAAAGAGCTGGAACGCAACAGGCTCCTTGATCGAGTGCTCAAGTCCAAGACGGTTATAACCGATGCTCAAGTAGATGCCTATTTGAAGGAGGGACCGAAGGAAGGATCGAAAACAGCCGCTCTGAGTCAGCAGCGGCTGAGGCTGGGCATCATTTTTCTACCGGTTGCCGACCGGAAAGACGATGCGAAGGCAGTGGAGAAAACGGGCCGCGAGATACTGGAGAAATTAAAAAACGGCGCCGATTTTGGTAAAATGGCGATACAATACTCCAAGGGACCGGCTGCCGGGGAGGGAGGCGATATCGGTTTTATGTCCTCCGAAGACCTCGCGCCGTACATTGCTGATGCGGTACGGACCTTGCGTAAGAACCAGGTGTCAACCCTGGTACAGGGGCAGGGTGGATATTATATATTCAAGGTTCTCGACATACAGGCGCAGCAAGCGGTCGCCAAATCAGGTTCCGACCTGCGAGAAAGGGCCCGCAAGGAGCTTTTCCAGCAGGAGCTTAACCGCAAGTTTGAAGAGTGGGTGCGTACCCTGGAGTCCAAGGCTTTCATCCAGATCACCCTTTAAACGGGGCGTCCATTGATGAAAGAGATCGCCGATTTTCTAAAATCGGAAAGATTGGAGCGTGACCTGACGCTCAGGTCGGTCTCCGAACGGAGCGGGGTAAGCATCGACATGCTGGACCTCTTCGAGAGGTGCGACCTGGAACGCCTGGGTTCCGCCCTGCTTGTCCGCTACATCATCCGCGGCTACTGCGGTGCGCTGGAAATCGACCCGCAGCCCGTTCTCGATAAGGCCGCCCCCGACCTGGACAACCTGAACTTCCAAGAACTGGGGATTAAGAAGTACGCCGTCCAGGTCAAACTGCTGCGGAAGAAGCGGCGAAGGATGAATGCGTCGCTGTTGCTCTTCGCGGTGGCAACCGCCGCCGTCCTGTATGCCGGGACCTGGATTTCCGAACAGCGCGCGAGGCTCTATGCTCCGGTCCCCGCCGAACGGATCCTGTCCCAGGAAGAACTTCCCCCCGAACTGGTCCAGAAGTTGGCCACGGCCGAACCGCAGCACAATGATTCCGAAACTCCGGCGGCTGCGCCCGGAAACGAGCCCCTGGCAAAGGTCGGTGCCGACACACGGGAAGCCGACCGGGCCATAATGCAGGCCGAAAAGAACCTCCAAGAAACGACGGAGACGGCCGGGAAAGCGGAAGAACCGGCCGAACCGCTGGCACAGGAAGACACCGGCGAGATGACCGCCGAAGCCCAGCCGTCGCCCGATATGCCCCGGGTGGCCATCAGTAATTCGATGGAAGCGGTGGCGGAAGACAAACCCGCGGAACCGGTTCCCGAGCCCAAATCATACGTGTTCGCCGTGGAGGCCGACGCCAAGACCTGGGTCCAGGTAAGAATCGACGACCGGCACATCCGTAGCGCGATGCTCTACCCGGGTGACAAGCGGGAATGGTCGGCCCGGAAAGGAATGCAGGTGGTCATCGGAAACGCCGGCGGCGTCTCGATGAAGTGGGACGAACAGCCGATAAACGCCCCCCGCGAAGCGGGCCGGGTTCTTCGCTTCAAACTCCCCGACCAGATCGCCTCCATCGGCGATTAACAGGAAAAGATTCCGGCACGGCTTTGATAAGCCTCGATTTTCCCTGCAGTCGCGGTGTTCCTTTTCACTCCCGAAGATTCCAATTTTGAACGATCGTATGGCTTGATCGTTCGCACCGATGTAGTGAGTGAATCCAATGACCTGAGGCAATTAGCCGCACAGATTGGCGGCGCCGAAGCCGCACTTGGGCGTAAGTGCGAGGTGGCTTGCGGTGATGCGGGTTACTGGGACATAACCGAAATCGCAAAGGTTGAATCCACGGGCAAAAAGGTCGTGGTTC
>LUZZ01000254.1 GCA_001603845.1 Syntrophobacterales bacterium Delta_01
TTCGATCATGTTGGCCTGCTTTTCCGAATAAAACCCGTGCTGGGGGGAGAACAGGCAGGCCAGGCGCCCGCCCGCTTCCAGCACCAGGTCCCGCACGTGCCGAAGCTCGCCGGACACCGACGCCTGGTTGGAAAGAAGGCCGAGCCTTGCCGAACGCAGCCAGGAGGGAGGGGAATGGACCAGGGCCTCGCATCCGAGCAGAAAATCTTTATCATTCATGGAAAAATCCGGAAGTCGTTTTTTGTTTCCGAACGGTTGCGCCGATAAAACCCAACATCTTGATTACAATAGTGTATCTCGCAGGTACAAATACGCAATGGACGGCGGTCCCGGGGATCCATGACATCGCCGCCTTTCCCGTGCAACGCGCCGGGTCGGAACCCGGCGAAAAAAATGACGAAACATTCTCCGGTGTCGGATTTCCTTGACATCCGGCGGGCATTGGGCACAATCCGTTCCTGTATTGCACTCATGCGGACCGATAATACACTTCCTGCCTCCACGAACGAAAGGATTTTCCCGGACCATGCCGCTTCCCATTTCACAGATCAGGGCCGTCGTGGGATCGGACCACCTGCTGACCGAGCCCGAAGAGCTTCACTGCTACAGCTTCGACGCCAGCAAAATGAGCTCTGCGCCCGAAGCGGTGGCGTTTCCCGCCGACGCTTCCCAGGTGTCCGCGCTGGTGAAGCTGGCCAATTCCCACCGGTTTGCGGTCTACCCGCGCGGGTCGGGATCCGGGATGGTGGGGGCGTGCCTGCCGCGGGGCGGCCTGGTGATCGCCATGAACCGGCTGAACCGGATCGTGGAAATCGATACGGACAACATGACCGCCACGGTGGAACCGGGCGTGGTGACGGGAAACTTCCAGAAGGAGGCGGCGAAACTGGGGCTGCTCTATCCGCCCGATCCGGCGAGCCTTCCCTTTTCGACCATGGGAGGAAACATCGCCATGTGCGCCGGGGGGCCTCGGGCCGTAAAATACGGCGTCACCCGCGATTATGTTTTGGGACTCGAAGTGGTGCTTCCCACGGCCGAGATCATTCGAACCGGAGTCCGGACCATGAAAGGCGTGGTGGGCTACGACCTCACGCGGCTCATGACCGGCTCGGAGGGGACCCTGGGGATCTTTACCCGCATCATCGTGCGGCTGATACCCGCTCCCGAATCGGTGCGAACGCTTACGGCCGTTTTCCCCAAGATCGACGACGCGGCGGTGGCGGTGAGCGAAATACTCAAAAACAGGATCATTCCCTCCACCATGGAGCTGCTGGACCAGGCGACCATCGGCGCCGTCGAAAACTACCTCCACATGGGCCTGCCGGTGGACGCCGAAGCGATCATCCTGATCGAAGTCGACGGACCAGAGATCCTGCTGGACTCCCAGGTGGAAAAAATCGAGCTTGTTTGCCGCAGGTGCGGCGCCGCTCGAACCGAGGCCGCGCGCTCCGCCGCTGAAAGAGATCGACTCTGGCGGGCGAGGAGGTCCATCTCTCCCGCGCTTTCCCGCATCAAGTCCGGCAAGATGAACGAGGACGTTACGGTCCCCCGCAGCCGGATCCCGGCGCTGATCCGTGCCATTCGGGGCCTTGCCGAAAAGCACGACCTGGTGATCGTGTGCTTCGGGCATGCCGGAGACGGCAACATCCACACCAACATAATGCTGGACAGGAAAATCGAGGACGAACGGAAGCGGGCCGCCATGGCGGTCGAGGAGCTGTTTTCGATCGTGCTCGATCTGGGGGGCACCATTTCGGGCGAACACGGCATAGGAATCGCCAAGTCCCCGTTCATCGAACAGGAAGTCGGGGCGGCGGGCCTGGACGCCATGAGGCGCATCAAAGAGGCCCTGGACCCCCTGAACATCATGAACCCCGGAAAGATGTTCGTCCCGGACAGGAGTTTCCTGGAGGGTTCGTTCGCATGACACGCGCCGGCTCGGAAACCTGCGAAAGGGTGGACATGGTTTTGGGGGCTGTTGCCTAAAAGCATATTAAGGCTCAGCAATAGTGGAGCGAACGAAAAGTAGAACGAACGAAAATCAATAGTAGAACGAGCGAGAATAATGGAACGAACGAAAATTCCCCTCCCTGCGATGGGAGGGGTTAGGGGAGGGTGTCGTATTTCCGGGCACTTACGCCCTCCTCTCCCAGCCTCTCCCGCCAGGGGAGAGGGGCAGTCCGTACTTTTAGCGGCCTCCTGCTGAAATTTTGGTTTTGGGCGACAGCCTCTTCTGGGGCGTCCACCCAATGGGCATTCGGTAACGGAAAACCGGTGGACAGCGCTTCGCTTTTGCCCACCCCACACGGTCCCGTTCCCGCCGCGCTTGGGCGCACCGGCCCCGCGCCGTTCCCGGCCCCCATTGTTATCGTTTGGTTAAAAGCGGGAACACGCACTTGCGGGGAGCCTGTTCCCTCTTAGCTTTTGAGAGATTTGACGAATACTTTATCCGGGAGACCCTGTGAACAACGTGTCTGAAACATCTGAATCATCGGTCGAAAAAATAGTCTGGAACCTTGACGACCTGTACGCCGGTCCCGATGACCCGTCCATTGAGGCCGATATGAAGTGGTGCCGGCAGCGGGCCGGGGAGCTTGCGCGCCACCGGGGGAAAGTGGCCGGCCTTTCCGCGAGGGAGCTGCTGGAAGCCGTTCGGAGCCTGGAAGAAATGCACGAGCGGGCGCAGAAGCTCATGGCGTTTTCATACCTCTATTTTGCCACCAGGACGCAGGATTCCGCCGCGAGCGCCCTGTTCCAGGCCCAGAAGGAACTGTACAGCGAGCTGCACCGGGACACCCTGTTTTTCGAACTGGAGTGGACCAAGCTGGAGGAGAGCCGCGCCCAGGCGCTCGCCGCCGACCCCGTTCTTTCCAAGTACGGGCATTACCTCCGGTCCGCCAGGCGCTACGCCCCCTACCTTTTGAGCGAGCCCGAGGAGAAGATCCTGGCCGAAAAGGAGCCCGCGGGCGCATCGGCGTGGAGCACCCTGTTCGACAAGATGATCAGCCAGGTCAAGTTCGGCGACAAACAGCGCACCGAAACGGAGGTCCTGGCCGAGCTGTACCACCCGGAGCGGGAGGCGCGGAAAAACGCCGCCCTGGAGCTGACCGGGGGGCTGGAGTCGGTTCTGCCGGCCCTGGTCCATATCTTCAATACCATCCTGCTGGACAAGGCCATCGACGACCGGCTGCGGGGGTATCCCGGCTGGCTGAGCGCGCGAAACCTGAGCAACGAGGCGGACGACCGGATGGTGGAGGCCCTGGTTGCGGCGGTTTCTTCGCGCTACGACGTGGTCGAGCGCTACTATCTTTTGAAGCGCCGCCTGCTCGGACTCGACGAGCTGCACGACTACGACCGCTACGCGCCCATTCCCGCGCAGCCCCACGCGCAGTTTACGTGGGACGAGGCCCGGGATATCGTGGTGACCGCCTACGCGGCGTTTTCGCCCAGGATGGCGGAAATCGCCCTCGAGTTTTTCGACCGGGGCTGGATCCACGCCCCCGTGCTTCCGGGGAAGCGGAGCGGGGCCTTCGCGCACCCCGTGGTGCCTTCCGCCCATCCGTACGTGCTGCTGAATTTCACGGGCACCCACCGCGACGTCATGACTCTTGCGCACGAACTGGGACACGGCGTCCACCAGTATCTTGCCCGCAAGCAGGGGCTGTTCAACGGCGAAACGCCCCTCACCACGGCGGAGAGCGCGTCGGTTTTCGGCGAAATGCTGGTGTTTCGCCACATCCTGCACGTGACGGCCACCCGTGAGGAGCGGCTGGCGCTGCTCTGTTCGAAAATCGAGGATACCATCGCCACCGTCTTTCGCCAGGTTTCGATGAACCGGTTCGAAGACGCCGTGCACAACGCCCGGAGGAGCCGGGGCGAACTGGACCCGGATTTCATCGCTTCGGCCTGGATGGAAACCCAGCGCGCCATGTTCGGCGATTCGGTGCGCCTGCTGGACCATTACCGCATCTGGTGGTCCTACATCCCGCATTTCGTACACTCGCCCGGCTACGTTTACGCCTATGCTTTCGGAGAGCTCCTGGTGCTCGCCCTCTACGACCTCTACAAGCGCGAGGGGGACGGGTTTGTTCCCAAGTACCTCACGCTCCTGGAAGCGGGCGGCAGCGACAAGCCCGACGAACTGCTGCGCCCTCTGGGGATCGACCTTTCCGACAGTCAATTCTGGAGCCGGGGCATTGCCATGATCGAAGACCTCGTTGCCGAGGCAGAAACGGAGGCGTCCTGAGATGAAGCTCAAAGAAAAGCAGCCGTCCTCACACGATTACGGTTTCATGGAAAAAAGCCGGTTCAGAAGGACCCGGATCGTTTGCACCATCGGCCCGGCCACCAATTCGCCGGAAAGGATTTCCCAATTGATCGAGGCCGGGATGGACGTCGCCCGGCTCAATTTTTCCCACGGAGACCGGGAGACGCACCGGGAAACCATACGGCTCATCCGGAAGATGTCGGCCGAGGCCGGCAGGGAAGTCGGGATCCTCCAGGACCTGGGAGGCCCCAAGATCCGCCTGGGCAAAATCGGCGAAGCCAAAAGGATGCTCCGCCACGGCGAGCAGGTAATCCTCTTTGCCGGCCAGAGTTCGAATGACCTCAGGCTTCCCGTCAACTATCCCGAACTGGTCCAGGACGTGGACAAGGGCGACGTCATCCTGCTGGCGGACGGCACTGTCCAGCTCCTGGCGGTGGAGAAAAAAAGCGAGGAGATCGTGTGCAACGTGGTGGTGGGCGGGGCCGTGATGTCCTTCAAGGGCGTGAACCTGCCGTTCAGCCACCTCAGCGTCAAGGCCCTCACGGAAAAGGACCAGCAGGACCTGGCGCTGGGACTGGCCGAAAAGGTGGATTTCGTCGCCCTTTCGTTCGTGCGCACCCACAAGGACATCGAAGACGTCCGCAAGGTACTGAAAAAGGGCGAATATTCGCCGATGCTCATCGCCAAGATAGAAAAACCGGAGGCGGTCGAACATTTTGAAAAGATCCTGGCCGTGGTGGACGGAGTGATGGTCGCCAGGGGGGACCTGGGGGTGGAAATGCCCCTGGATGAAATCCCCATCATCCAGAAACGCATCATCCGGATGACCAGGCAGGCGGGAAAGCCGGTGATCACGGCCACCCAGATGCTGACCTCCATGCTGGAAAACCCCCGTCCCACCAGGGCGGAGGCCACGGATGTGGCCAACGCCATCCTCGACGGCACCGACGCCGTGATGCTCTCCGACGAAACCGCCATCGGCAACTACCCGGCGGAAGCCGTTTCCATCCTGGACCGGATCGCCCGGAGCACCGAACCGCACCTGAACGAGCGGACGCTTCTGGGCGAGGAGGTCTCGGAGTTCCTGCACACCGTGCCGGCCGCGATCAGCCGCGCCGCCTGCTGGCTGGCCCTGGAC
>LUZZ01000255.1:0-796 GCA_001603845.1 Syntrophobacterales bacterium Delta_01
ATATAATGAAACGCAATGTCACCAAAGGGGATTGTAATTCGTATTTCGTAACTGCCAAAAGCGCCGGGCCGCTTTCACCGCGTCCCGCCGCACCCGCCAAAGGAGGTTGGTTTTGCCAGGCAATACGTTCGGCCGCCTGTTTCGCGTCACCACGTGGGGCGAATCGCACGGCCCCGCCCTGGGCGCCGTAATCGACGGATGCCCGCCGGGGCTCCCGCTCGCACCCGAAGATATTCAAAAAGACCTGGACCGCAGAAAGCCGGGCAAAGCCCTCACCTCGCCGCGGGGCGAAGCCGACCGTGTCGAAATTTTGTCGGGCGTCTTCCAGGGTTCCACCACGGGGACCCCTATTAGTTTAATCATATACAACCGGGATGTCCGCAGCCAGGACTACTCGGAATTGTCACGACTGTACCGGCCGGGCCACGCCGACCGCACTTTCGAGCAAAAATACGGCGTGAGGGACTGGCGCGGCGGGGGCCGAAGCTCGGCGCGGGAAACCGCGGCGCGCGTGGCGGCGGGGGCGGTGGCCAGAAAATTCCTGGAATCGCGTCGCATCACCGTCCGGGCCTACACGCTGGCCCTGGCGGGTATCGAGTGCTCCACGTTCGATCCGGACCGGATCGAACGCAACCCTCTTTACTGCCCGGACGAATCCGCCGCGCAAAAAATGGAGAAACGGCTGAAGGAACTCCGAGAGGCGGGGGATTCGGCCGGCGGGATCGTTGAAATTTGCGCCAGGGGGTGCCCCCCCGGCCTGGGCGAGCCGGTGTTCGACAAGCTGGACGCCAGGCTT
>LUZZ01000255.1:866-19108 GCA_001603845.1 Syntrophobacterales bacterium Delta_01
AACCACGCGGGAGGCATCCTGGGCGGGATCTCGTCCGGGATGGACATCATCGTGAGGGCAGCGGTAAAGCCCATCCCGTCCATTTCCATTGCCCAGCAGACCGTGGACGCCGACGGCCGCCAGGCGGAAATCCGGATCAAAGGCCGCCACGACATTTCGGCCATTCCCAGGATCGTCCCCGTATGCGAGGCGATGGTGCTCCTGGTGCTGGCCGATTTCATGCTACACCCGTTTCCGGGGGAAAAAGACGGTTCGAAGGTATAATTCCCAACCATTGGAGCCCCCAAATGCCGGAGCTTACCAAGAAAAAAGCCTCTTATGAGGACCTCTATGGTATCCCGGACAACATGACCGGAGAGATAATCGGCGGGGAACTGATCGTTACCCCCAAGCCTTCGATCGAGCATTCCAACGCTTCGATCATGCTGGGCGCCACTCTGGTTCCGCCATACCGCAAGGGTATCGGCGGTCCCGGCGGATGGATCATCCTCTCGGAAGTGGAGATCATGCTGGGGGAAAATTTATTGGTCCCTGACATATCCGGATGGAAAAACGAACGCTTTCCGGGTTTTCCGAGAGAAAACCGGATCTCGGTCTATCCCGACTGGGTTTGCGAAATTCTGTCTCCGGGCACCGCCCGCCTGGATAAGGCGCGCAAAATGCCCATTTATGCCGAGTATGAAGTCCCTCATTCGTGGCTGGTGGACCCCATTGCGAAAATCCTTGAAGTCTTCAAGCTCGAATCGGGCAAATGGGCATTCGAAAAGGCGTACGCGGGAAACGACAAGGTCCGCGCGGAACCATTTCAGGAAATCGAATTCGACCTGGGAGATTTTTGGATCGACTGATGCGTGGGGTCGTACCCGATGCGTCACCCCGGCAGCGTTTCCGGGCCGGGGGCCGGTGTCTTTTCCAGATTAGCGGTTCATATAGGAGAAGCGACAAAGGGCAAAGACGCCGGATTCCCACCCAAATGCGCTGCGGAAATGACGATTTTGGAAGTCTTGCGTAACTTGTGATGTCCCCTGTTTGGCCTTGCTCCCATGTTTCGACGGGGCTCCAGAATACGAACTGCATTGGGGCAACAGCCCCCTGCCATGCCACCCGCACCGTCAGAACGTCTCGTCGGGATAGGCGAAAAATCCCAGCCCCCGGCCCTGCTGGCCGCTCAAATATACCTGGAGGTATTTCCCGTCGGTGCAGGACGGAACATGGACCACCCGGGCCAGGCCGTCCAGGGTGTCCAGCTCCGGTGCGAGCGTGTCCAGGGCGTTGGGGCAGTTCAGGAAAAACTCTTCGCGAAAAACCGTACCGTCCCTGTCCGGGTAAATGGCGAGCGGGACGACGTTGGCTTCGACGAGGTCGTTGAAAAAGTGGGTCCCGTAGGAAGGCTCCGGCGTGGAGCCCAGGGCTTCGAAGGCGACTTCGGCCAGGATGCGCGTGCGGTTGATGTCTTCGTAGCCCACCTTGATGCCCAGCGTCAGGTCGTTCGTTCCCCACCGCGCGGGGCCGAAAAGGCCGAACACCTTGCCTTCCAGCAGCCGGTTGATCCTGCGCACGATGCGGCCGGCGGCCAGGCGCTCTTCGGTGGTGGACAGCTCCGCGTAGGCCTTGGGGTTCATGTAGACGACATACTCGATGTTGCGCACCGTGGCGCCCATCAGGCAAAACCCGCAGGTAAACAGCACCCTGTCCGGCGGGATACCGTCCGGCAGTTCGATCCTTTCGGCCTGGCTGGTGGCGGGGACCGCCCGGCACTGGAGGATGTAGAGCTTTCCGGCGTCCCAGGCGAATTCGACTTCAACCGGCCGCCCGTAAGCCTCTTCGAGCATGCGGAGGGCCTTTTTCATGAGCCCGGCCAGCGGGGTCTTCGACAGCAGGTTATCGAAGGTGATGCTTGCCAGCCCCGGATCGATCTCCTCGTGCCGGAAAAGAGGCGCCGACAGGTGCCCCTCACTGTCGATCGACACGGCGTAAAACAGGTCCGGGTGCTCCACCTCCCTGAAAAGATCGACCGCCGCAATGCTTTTGACCGTTCGATTTTCCAGGTCCAGGACGTCCACCACCTTCTGGGAGTATTTCCGGATTTCCTCGGCTTCCACCTCCGGGCGCAGCAGGGGGTGGCTCAGCGGGACGAGCCTCGTGTAATCGGGGCCCACCCGTTCCACGGCCCGCGTCCCGAGCCCGGCCACCATCCGCAGCATGCCGTCTTTTTTGTCGATGCGGGGCGTCCAGGAAAACAGGTTCTTGGAGAAGGCCACGCCGGCCGCAAACGGGAAGAAGTAATTTCCGAACTGCCTGCCCACCACTTTTTGCACCAGCACGCTCATCCGTTCGTCGAAGTCGAGCAGGTTGTGGTCCCGGCGGTACAAAATGGCCCTCGGAGTGAACACGCTGGTGAGCACCTGTTTCAGGGCGCGGGTGAATTCCTCCAGCCTCACCTCCATGTCGCCGTGGTTGGAGATGAAAACCGAATCGTACTTGCCGGAAAAAGTGTAGCCCAGGTTATCTTCGAGCAGGCTGGACGAACGGATGATGAGGGGGTATTCCCCGATTTTATCCAGGAACCCCCGGAACTGCATCAGCACATCGGGGGGAAAGGCGGCTTTTTCGATGGTTTGCGCTATCTTGCCGTATTCTTCCTCGATGGTCTCGCGGTCTTTGTACTTGATGCTGTGGAACGAGAACAGGTTGTTGGAATCCAGGAAATCGGTCAAAAACCCCGAACTGAAATAATGGGATTCCGGTATCCTGACGTACTTTTCCAGCTCCGGGTCCCTTTCGCTCAGGACCGGCAGCAGGATTTTATAGGCCAGGAACATGCCGGCGGACTTCCCGCCGATCCGCCCTCCCCGCCGCGGGTTCCAGAAAATACGCTCCATCAGCTCGTCGAGGTCGCGGATGGTGATGTGGTTTTTGGCCACGCCCACAAACGGAAGCTGCTCGGAGATGAACCTGGTTATGAGCGCCACCCGCACCCCTATGGCCTCGTCGGGCGAAATGTAGAGGCTGCCCTGGGGGATGCTGCAAAACTCTTTCAGGCTCTCCCGGATGTCCTTTGTGGTCACCCCTTCGGAGTTGAGGACGCGGGTAAGTCCGTTGAAAGCGTCCTGCTTGCGCGCCAGGTTGATGTAGTTTTCGATTTCCTCCCAGGTGAAATGCCGGGCGAAATAGATGTCGATAAGCGCATCCATCGTGTCCCGGAGGGATTCTTCACCGGGGGGAGCGTTCGAGGACTTCAACTGCTGAGCGGCATCCCGCCTTACGGATTCCTCACAGGTGATGTTGCGCTCGCACAGCGCCGCCAGGAAAAGTTCCCGGATCTGCTTCAGAATGTGCGGGTACCGCACCATCCGGTGATAGAGGCGGTAAGCCCGCACCAGATCCTGGGCGCAAACATCGGCAGAGGTAAAGTAGGGTGTATCGTTCATCATGGCCCCGTGCGGTCCCCCCCCCGCCTACACCCATCCCCGCAGCTTGCAGGCCTCGGCCACACGGGCAATGGCCACCAGGTAGGCGGCCTCCCGCAGGTTGGTCCCCTGGCGCTGGCTCATCTCGTGGACGCCGTGGAAGGCCTGGGTCATCTTCTTGTCGAGCCTCCAGTGCACCTCCTGGAGTTCCCAGTAGAGATTGTAAGCATTCTGGACCTGCTCGAAGTAGGAGACGGTCACCCCGCCCGCGTTGGCCAGGAAATCGGGCAGCACGATGATTCCCTTATCATCGAGAATCCGGTCCGCGTCCGGGGTGGTGGGGCCGTTGGCCAGCTCGCACACCATCCGGCAGTTGAGGCTGCCGGCGTTGTCCCCCCGGATCACGTTTTCCAGGGCTGCCGGGAAGAGCACCGTGACATCGAGCCCCAAAAGCTCCTGGTTGGTGATCGCATCGGCTTCGGGAAACCCTTTGAGGGTCCCGTTTTTGAGCTTGTAGTCCACGAGGGCCGCCGCGCTGATGCCCTTGGGGTTGTAAATCCCGCCCCTGGAGTCCGAAGCCGCGACCAGTTTAAGCCCCAACTCCTCTTCACCCAAAAGGGCCGCGTGCTGGCCGGCGTTTCCGAACCCCTGCACGGCCATCGTGGCTCCTTCAAGGCCGATGCCGAATACCGACGCGGCTTCCCGTGCGACGTAAATGCCGCCGCGCGCGGTGGCGTCGGTCCTCCCCCGCGATCCTCCCAGGGCTATCGGCTTGCCGGTGATCACGCCCGGGTGGTTTTCGCCCAGGATGGTTTCGTATTCGTCCATCATCCAGGCCATGATCTGCGGCGTGGTGTACACGTCCGGCGCCGGAACGTCCTTGGTGACGCCCAGGTTTTTAAAGAAGGCGCGCATGTAGCTCCTGGCCAGCCGTTCCTTTTCGCCCGTGGAAAGCTCTTTGGGGTTGCACACCACGCCGCCCTTGCCGCCTCCCAGGGGGATATCCACCACGGAAGTCTTCCAGGTCATCCAGGCGGACAGCGCCCGCACGGTATCCATGGTTTCCAGCGGATGCCACCGGATCCCGCCCTTGGCCGGGCCGCGCGCCGAGTTGTACTTGATGCGGAAGGCGTGGAAAATCTTGGTGGACCCGTCATCCATTCTTACGGGCAAAGTGGCTTTGATTTCCTGCATCGGCCACCGGAGCAGCTCGTGAGTGGCCGCATCCAGGCCCAGTTTTTCGGCCGCCTGGTCGATTTGTTGCTGCGCTATGGTGAAAGGATTGAACTGTTCCGTCACGGAGGGCTCCTTTCCGGGATGTGATTTTAAGCCATACACAGCGCCACGAGTGATTGCGCGAAGTTCCTGTTGCACGGTCGAAGGGGCGCGGGCCGGTTGCGGTCCGGCGGGCACCGCTTCAGGAGCTGTTGTCCAAAAGGATATTAAGGTTCGCCTATAGCGGAACGAACGAAAATCCCCCTCCCTGCGATGGGAGGGGTTAGGGGAGGGTGTCGTACTTCCGGGCACTGACGTCCCCCTCCCCTGCCCCTCCCGCCAAAGGAGGGGAGTTCATGGAACGTCGCCCCTAAAGTCAACAGCATTGCCGCCCCCACCAAGAGATGGGAGTAGTCCGTACTTTTTGGCGGCTTCCTACTGAAATTTTGGTTTTGGGCAACAGTTCCCTTCATCGTGCCCACCGCCATTTCCGCCATCCGGTTACGAAAACGCTCGTCGCATCGCTCCCGTCAGTCCACCACGTTCCAGATCAGGGCGCACAGGCCGCTGCCGATCAGCACCAATTCGATCAGGATCTCGTAGACCGGGTCTTCGCTCAGCCGCTTTTCCGCACCCGTTTTGAGGTACAGGGCATACACCGCCGCCGGAAGCACCAGGAAATAGGAAAACCGGCTGCTGAGTCCCAGCGAGGGGCCCAACATCAGCGAAACCACGAGCGCCACCAGCACGCCGATGGTAAACCGGCCCGTCTTGCGCTCTCCGGCGAGCACCAGCAGCGTTTCCTTGCCCACGATCCGGTCCCCCTGGATGGCCAGAAAATCAAGCAGAGCGGTGCGCATCAGCGCGAGGAGAAAAACGATCCAAAAGGCGAAAACGAGGCGTTTCAGCGCGCCGCCGCTCGACACATAGGGCAGGATGACGCTTGCCGCGGCCCATGCCAGCGGGACGAAAAAAGTTTTGGACGTCGGAATGTCTTTGAGCTTTACCGGGAACCTTTCCCACAGCGAGGGCCAGAACATGGGAACCGCGTACGAGAGGCTGAAAAGCGTCAGCAGCAGCAGGGTGAAAAAGCTCTCCGGCCCCACCGACAGGGAGACCAGAAAAGCGATCCCCAGCGCCGCCAGGCTCGCACCGGTGAAGATGGTCCGCCTTTTCTGGTAAAACGCGGCCCGGCCCGGATCGTTCAGGCAAATGGCGTCCTGGTCCAGGTAGATATTCAGGGAGTGCACGGAAAAAACGTAGGCGGCGGCCATCACGCAGTATGCGAACGACCCGCGGAACCCGGTCATGGCCTGAGAGATCAGGGGCAGCAGGGCCGCGGCCACCGCGATGTACACGTTGCTGTACGCAAGCCTTTCCAGGATCATTTTCCACCGGAACTGGCTTTCGTCCTCCGGCCTCAGGGCTTCCAAAAACTCCACCACGTTGCGGATGATCCAGTTGGGAGTGGAGGCCCCGGCGGATACCCCCACGCAGGAAAACCGTGCCATTTTCTCGCGGTCCAGTTCGTTTTCCGTTTCCACGTGGAACGTCGGGATCCGGCAGTCGCGGGCCACTTCGGCAAGCCGGATGGTATTGCCGCTGTGCAGCCCTCCCACGATGACCACGGCCTCCACCCGGGAACACAGTTTCCTTATCTCCGCCTGCCTTTCCTGGGTCGAGTCGCAGATGGTATTCTTCACGATGCCGTTGGGGTACTTTTTCAGGAAGGCCGCTTCGATTTCGCTGAACACTTCCTCGTTCTGGGTGGTCTGGGCGACCAGCAGCACGTCTTTCCATTCCGAGGGAAGCTCCGCAACCTGTTCCGGCCGGTTGATGACCACGCCGCGCCCCTCGGTGTACCCCATGAGCCCGATGACCTCGGCATGGTCCGTGTCCCCCACGATGATGGTGTGATAGCCGCGCCTGGCGTGCCTCTTGATGGCGGCATGGACCCTGGCCACCCTCTTGCACGTGGCATCCAGCAGGCTGGACCCCTGGGCGTGCAGCTTCTGCCGCGAATCGGGGGGGATTCCGTGAGCGCGGATCACCACTTTTTTCCCGGCGCAGTTCTCGATCCGGTTTTCTTCCACGACGCCCTTTTTTTCGAGCATCATGAGCACCTGGCGGTTGTGGATCAGCGGCCCGAAGGTGCAGATGTCCTCCCCGTCCTCGCGCTTCTGGATGGCCTCCATCGTGATCTCGATGGCGTCTCGGACCCCTTTGCAAAAACCGGCTGTTTTGGCGACAATGACTTTCATTCTTATGGATCTTCCAAGTTGAGCGGGAATCATCGCGCGGGAGCGGCAGCCCTCCCCGGGCAGCGCCGGACCGACCGGCGCCCCGGCCGCGGGATGGAATCCTATCAACTTTCCCCGGTGCTGGCAATACGATGCACGAAGGAGCAGCGCAAAGGGCCCCGAAATCCACGCCCGAGGGGGCTTGATCCCGATTGACAGCGGGGTGGCTCTTTGTTACCTACATCATGAACCGAACTCTCGCAGGAAAAACGGCATGCAACCAGTGGACCTGGCGATTCTCGCCGCGACGGAGCAGGAAATCGCACCGCTTTCCCGGATGTTTGCGGCTTCCGGCGAGATGCAAATCGCGGGCAATCCCTTCACGTTCCACCGCTGCGGCGGCCTTTTCATCCTGGCGGGCGTCACGGGAGTGGGCAAAGTGAACGCGGCCGCCGTGAGCGCCGCCGTCCTCACCCGTTTCGGCCCCGTCGAGGTCTGGAACACCGGCTGCGCGGGCGCCTACCGGGAAAGCGGCCTGCAAGTGGGGGACGTGGTGGTCACCGGCGAGTGGCTGTGCGGCGACGAAGGGGTGCTGTGCAAAGGGTCCCCCACACCCGAAGGGAGCCTCGGCATCGCACTGCTCACCAGGAAGGGCCGCCCGCTCTTCGACCGCTTCCTGCCCGATGATTTCGAACACCGCCGCGTGGCGCCGCACCCGGTCCCCGAGGGCGGCTACGTGATCGATCTCTCCCGTGGCGCGGCCGTGGCGGCCGGTCCGGACACGGCCGCGGAAGACCGCTTCCGCGTGGTGTGCGGCCCGAGCCTCACGGTGGGGATGTCCAGCGGGGACCCGGAAACGGCATCCCGGCGGTTCCGGCGCTACGGCGCTCTGGCCGAAAACATGGAAGGAAGCGCCGTCGCCCAGGCGTGCCTGCTCTTCGACGCTCCGTTTCTCGAAATCCGCGGCATAAGCAACATGGCCGGAATCCGCGACAAGTCCGCGTGGGACATCGGCGGGGCCGTGGATCATTGCCTCGCGGTGGTTGCCCGCCTGCTCGGCCGCGGGCTTGCGCCTGCCGGCAGGCTTGGAGTTTTGCCTTGAAAGAATATTCCCTGGGCTATTCCCCGTGCCCCAACGACACGTACATATTTTACGCACTCTCACAGGGCCTGATCGACCTGCCCTTCCGCGTGAACACCCGGCTCGCCGACGTGGAAATGCTGAACCGCCAGGTGGAACAGGGGCTGCTGGACATATCGAAAGTCTCCGCCAGCGCCGTGCTGCGCATCCTGGACGACTACTGGCTGCTGCGCTCCGGCGGGGCGATGGGCAGGGGCTGCGGGCCGCTGGTGGTATCCAGGAGCCCCGTCCGCATCCAGGACCTGCGGGACGCGAAAATCGCCATCCCCGGCAACCTCACCACCGCTCACCTGCTCCTGCGCCTCAACGGCGTCCACCGAGGCCCCTGCATCCCCATGCAGTTCGACCGCATCATGCCGGCCGTGGTTTCGGGCGAGGCCGACGCGGGGCTGATCATCCACGAGGGCCGGTTCACGTTCGCCTCCTACGGCCTTCACATGGTGATCGACCTCGGCGAGTGGTGGGAGCGCGAAACCGGGCTGCCCATCCCACTGGGAAGCATCGCCGTGCGGCGCAGCCTCGGCGCGGAGACCGCACGCACACTCGATGCCAAAATCCGCGAGAGTCTCCGCTACTCCATGGACCACCCCGCGGCGGCCTGGCCCTACATTGCCGGCCACGCGCAGGAGATGTCCCCGGAGATCGTGCGGAGGCACATCGAAACCTTTGTCAACGATTTCAGCATGGACGCCGGGAAGGAAGGCGAACACGCCCTGAGGCGCCTCCTGGAGGCCGCCGGCGCGCTCGAAAACGTCCCTGTCCCGGACAAACCCCTGTTTTGGGAATAAATCTTTTTATAGGCCGAGACTATGGAAACCTCCAAGATAAGCTATTTTCTCTTTCCGGGTTCGGTGGTGCCCGAAAGGAACCTCCGCAACTTTTTCATCTTCCTGCCCGAACTGAGCCTGCTGGAAATCAGCCGGCCGGTCGCCTTGCCGGAGTGGTGCCGGGACCGCTTCACGGGCTTTCCGGCGGTGCGGGAGCCCGAGGCCCTGACCCAGGTCAAATCCTGCATCCAGGGATACCACGCCGTTGCGCAGGTCCACGGCGGGGGCGGCGGGACCCTCGGCTACCTGGCGCACCTCATGGACGAGACGGAAACCAGGGTCCGCATCCAGGAACAGCTCCGGGGCAAGTGCTCCACCGAACCGGATGAGGCGCAGGCGGCAATCCTGCGCGCGGCCGTTTTCCTGGAAATCGCACGGGAACTGGACGAGGGAGAGTTCGAACTGGAATCGGGCTACGCCAGGGCCGGCGCGCTGGAAAAAGAATTCCGGGAAATCCTGGGAATCGAAGACGAAGACATGCAGGAAATCCCGGAAGGCATCGAAAACCCGCTCGCCGCGGAAGGTTCCGCGCCCAGCTTCATGCTGGCGGCCAGGATAGAAAACTGGTTTCGCCTCTTTGCGGCCCAGCCCGTTGAAGCCGGGCCGGTGTTCGTGGCCGGAACGGCCGAAGCGGTCGAAGAATCGCTGGAATCGGTGCGCAGACGCATGCACCTCGCCGAAGATTCCCGCAGGGATTTTTCCGTCGCCACCCTTTCTCTCGGCTCTTTTCCCAGGCTGGACCGGCTGGGGGAAAAGCAGTTCCGTTCCCTCATGGAAGCACCGGGCGCCCCCGTCCTGATCGAGTCCTACCACGAAGCCCTGGACCGGTTCATCGCGGCGGTCGCCGGAAGCGAAAATCCGGAGGACCTGGAACCCGAGCGTAAATCCCTGGGGGCGATCCTGGAAAAGTTCTGCCGCAAATGCGACCTGTCCGAGCCGGACCAGGTCAGCCTGAAAATCACCCTGCCGCTGACCGTCCGCCTCGCGGACCTGTTCGGCGAGCCGGCGGCCTCCGCCCCGGACATGCGGGAATGGCCGGCGATTTTCCTGAGCCTGGAATAGCGGCCCCCGCATCGACGCTTCAATCCATCGCCCGCTCCCGGACCCCGGTCCGGGCGGTGGGCACGATGGAGCCGTGCCTACCCTACATCGCTGCAAGGCGAGGAGCTCAATCCCGGTTTGCGTTCAGAGCGAAATCTTTCCGCGCCGGATTTGGCAGCAAAGCGGCGGGGTTCAACCGCACAGGGATTTGATGAGACCGTAGTAGATTTGCGATGCCAGCAGCACCTGGTCGAAGGAGACGGATTCGTCGGGCGAGTGGGCTTTTTCGAGGCTTCCGGGCCCCAGGATGATGGGTTTGGTCCCCGCGGCCCACAACAGGTTGGCGTCCGAATGGCTGGGGAAAGACCGCGGTTCCCACGGCAGTTGCCGGTCCGCGTAGACCCGCTTGAGCGCCTCCACCAGGCGCCCCTTCTGAGGCAGCTCGTAGCCCGCGTTCACGTAGTCGAAGGAGATCGTTCCGTTGAAATCCGGGCTGTCCTGTCTTTGGTGCCCCAGGATGTCTTCGAGCTCCATGATGATCTCGCCCAGGGGGGCCGACGGCGGCAGGTGAATGTCCACCCAGGCGTCACACCGTTCCGGAACGGCAAACCCGGAACGCGAGCTGGAAAGGTCCCGGATGTTGTAGTTGATTTCCGGCCTTTTTTCGGCCAGAAACCGCGATATCCGCAACAGCAGGTGCAGCATGGCCTCCACCGGGTTTTGCCCATGGCTTGCCAGGGATGCGTGCATCCTTTTCCCGGTGGTGGTGATCTCGGCTTCAAAATAGCCGTAGTGGCTGAAGCACGGGTGCATGTCGGTGGGTTCGGCAATAACCGCCCACGGGAAGTGGTACTGCCGGACCAGTTTCCTGGTCCCGTCCCCGTCCTCCTCCTCACCCACCACCAGCGCCAGGGCCACCGGCGGGCGCAGCCCCTGTCTCCAGGCCGAAACGTAAGCCTCGATCATCGCCGCGCAGCCGCCCTTCATATCGGCCGTCCCCAGCCCTTCGACCAGGTCGCCGTCCTCGCTGCAGCCGAACTCGTCGAGGTCGTAGGCGGCCACCGTGTCGATGTGGCCGACCAGGACCGCCACGGCCTCGTCGCCGGGCGGCGTTACGACCAGGTTGCACCGCCCCTGGGAAACGGTCTGAAGCGTCGTCGGCACTCCGCCGTCCCTGAGATACCCGTGCAAAAATGCGATGATTTCGTGTTCCTTGCCCGTCGGGCTATAAATATTTATCAAGCTTTTCAGCAGGTTTCTCAGGTTTTCCGGGTGCGCGTGCTCAAGCATCAGGAATCTCCGTTATCGCCCCTCGTTTTCTTGCCGTTTCTCTTCTCCTTGTTCTGCCGGTGATGGTCCAGGTTCATGGACAGGTATATGTGTTCCTGGGGGCTTTTGAACCCCATCTTGCGGAAAAAATGCAGTGCCGGCAGGTTGTCGGCTTCGGTATCCACCAGCAGCATCCGCACCCCCTGGTCGAGCATCAGCTCCATGAACCGGTTGAAAAGCCGTGAGGCGATGCCCGATTCGTGGAACTCCGGGTTTACGCCCAGCCACACCAGGTATCCGTACTTCCAGGCCGAATGGCTCTTGGTGACGGTCGTGCCCAGCAGGAAGCCCACCAGCATCTCGTCATCGTCGTCGGTTTCGGCTACGATGCAGTATTCGGAATCGTTCTGGAAAAAATTGATGACTTCGTATTCGTCCCAGGTTCGGAATAGATTCGGAGCTTGTTTGGCGGTGAAAAGTTTTTCTCCAAGGTGAAAAATCGTTGCTACATCGTCAATTTCCATCTGACGGATTGTTACGTTTGCCCTCTTTTTCTTTGAATCGGAATTGTCGTGACTCATACAGGCCTTTGCTTCTTCTTGCGTCTCTTTTCGAGGCGATTCTCCTTCGTCGCCCCAGCCATAACGAATGACATTCCGGAAAGGCCCGCTCGCAACACCCTCGTGGCCCTCATCTGCTCTTTGCGCTTCAGGTCGCCGTATTTGCCGAATCGTCCGCTCCCTGTCATTTTTCCACTCCTTAGCGGAAGAGCTGCGGTTGAATGTCATTAAGATGATCCTATTATAAACCTTTTTCGTCTACGATACGTAATTTCATTAGACTTCCGACACCCGATTCGGACATTTTTAACAAGCGGTCCCCGGACCCCAAACCCCGTAAGGAGGAATATGCCCGATATAGCCCGGTTGTTCGCCGAAATGGCCAGCGAAATCTACTCGTTCCAGGCCGTGGACGGCCTGACGATCCTCACCCTGGCCGCCCTCGAAGGGATCCTTTCCGTCGACAATTCCCTGGTGCTGGCCATCCTGGTCCGCTCCCTGCCCAAGGACCAGCAGAAAAAAGCCCTGACCTACGGCATCCTGGGCGCATTCATTTTTCGCCTCATCGCGCTGGTGTTTGCCGTCTACCTGATCCGGTTCATGGCCTTCAAGCTGATCGGCGGCGCCTACCTGATCTACCTGGCCATGAAGCACATGTTTTTCTTTTTCAAAGAGGAAGCGCACCAGTTGAGGCCCCGCACCGCCGCCAGCTTCTGGAAAACGGTGGCCGTGGTGGAACTGACCGACATTGCCTTCGCCGTGGACAGCATCACCGCCGCCGTGGCCATGACGGACAAAATCCTGATCGTGTGGGCGGGCGGCATCCTGGGAATCATCTTCCTGCGGTTCCTGGCGGGGGTCCTGATCCGGCTGCTCGAAAAACTGCCGCGCCTGGAAGACCTCGCCTACCAGCTCATCTTCTTTATCGGCACCAAGCTGTTCCTGGATGCGTTCGGCGTCAAGATCGGGCACGCCACGTTCTGGCTGATGATGGGGGTGATCATCGTCCTGGGATCGGCCCTGGTTTACCGCGACTACTACCAGCGCAAGGCCCGCACCAGGCGGCACGACATCCTGATCGGGCGGCTCGAAAAAGGCGAGATGGAAGTGGAGGAACTGCTGGCGCTGGAATACATTCCGCGGGAAGTCATTGAATTCCTGCGCCAAAAACGGTGTCTGAAGATCGAAACCCCGTCCGGCGCGGGCGATTGTTTTCAGGAAGGCGTCGAAGGGGCGGCCGAAAAGGCGGGGGGGCCGGCAAAACCCTGACCAACCGGCCCCAAAGACAGGCCGGCCCCGCGGCAGGTTCTTTTTCCTTCCGCGGGGCCGGAAAGCTGAGCCCCGAAACGGCGCGGAAGTGGAATTCCCGCGCGTTCGAAAGTCTACTTACCCATCGAATTCACGGCTGCGGGACGTCGGATCACGACCTGCTGTTCGGCCCGTGGCAAGCCGGCGCGTGGCAGGACGGAGCATGACACGATGGAGCATGACAGGACGGGGCGTGACAGGCAGGAGCGTGGCAGCTCGCTGCGCCGGACACCATTTTCCGTTCCACTTCTTTTACCTTTAGCATTCCGATCTCCTTTTGTGCTGGTCTTTTGAGTGGTTTGAACGTGAGGGTTTCAATCTCAGGATAACTTATAGGATCGAAATTCTATTTGTCAAATCGGAAGGGTCGATAATTCCGGCCCGCCGGCCGCAAAGCTGTAGAGGAAGGCGGAGCGCCTCCGCGCTTGAACACGGGGTGGATTCGGTGGAAAACATTTCGGAAGGAAGGGGCCTCACAAACGCGCCCGGCTACTTCTCTTCGCTCAGCCGCACGGAGACGACCCGGAGGGTGCGGGGGCCGGTTTTCACCCGGTCGTCGAGCCTCAACCCCGCGACCCAACAGATTTTGTCCCGGTCGCACAGGATGGGGATTTTGCCCCGCTGCTCGCGCGGGACCCCGGAATCGGTGAAAAAATCCTGGAGCTTTTTCGACCCCCTCATCCCCAGGGGGCGGAAGCGGTCGCCCGGCTTCCAGAAACGCACGCAGAGCGGCCACCGCACTTTGTCCGCATCCATGAGCGCCCGGCGGGGGTCGGGCGCGCCGCGCTGGAGCGCCTCGATTTCGCCGGGCAGGTGCACGCGCTTTCCGGGCATGTCCCGGAGAGCCATGGCGAAAAGGGGTTCGATGTGTACCAGGTGGATCCCGCCGGCCCCTCCCCGGACCTTTTCCACCACGCGCCGCAGGACCCGCCGCACCAGGGCCGGGTGCAGTTCGCGAAGCCCCGCCAGGTCCAGGGCCGCACCGCTTTCCGCCGCGCGCAGGCACCGGTCCAGGGCCGCCCGTACCTGATCGTCCCACCAGTCTTCTTCGTCCGCGGCAAGTTCGGCGTACCGGGCAATCGTTCGGCTCACTTCCGGGTGGAAAACCTCCTCCAGGATCGGAAACACCCGCAGGCGCAGCGCATTTCTCTGGCACACCGGCTCCAGGTTGGAAGAATCCACCCGGTACGCCAGGCCGCGTTCGGCCAGGTATTCGGCTATTTCCGCCCGGGAAGCGAAGAGCAGCGGACGGATGATGCCTTCGCCGCCCGCGGGGAGCATTCCGGTGAGACCGGCCGGCCCGCTGCCTCGCAAAAGCCGCATCAGCACCTCTTCGGCCCGGTCGTCGAGGTTGTGACCGAGGGCGATCCGGTTCGCCCCGGATTTGCGGGCGGCGTCTTTCAAAAACGAATGCCGGCATTCGCGGGCGGCCATTTCCATCGACATCCCGCGCTCCTGCCCAAAAGAGCGCACGTCGGCCGTTCCGCACGTGAAAGGGAGGCCGCGGCTCCGCGCGAATTCTTCCACGAACTCCCGGTCGGCGTCCGATTCGCTTCCCCGGAGCCGGTGGTCGAAATGGGCGATGGTTATTGGGCGCAGTTCGAGTTGATCTTGAAGGCGGGTGAGGATATCCGCGAGCGCTATCGAATCGGGGCCGCCCGATACGGCGGCCAGGACGTGGTCGCCCCTGCCCGTCAGGCGGTGTTTCCGGATGTATTCGGCCGACCGGTCGGCCAGGGACCGGGAAGGCCGGGTCATGTTTCCAGGTCTGCGGGACGTCTTACGGAAGCCGTTCCGGGGGCTTCCGCCGGGGGTTTGGATTCCGTGGCTTCGGGCAGAAGCGGCACGGCGTCCTTCCATTTCTTGCCGTTTACCAGCAGCCTGCCCTCGCTGTTGAGCACCGTGTTGTCCTCCAGTATGATCAGGCCGAACCGTTCGGCCACCTGGCTCTTGTACTGGTACTCCATGGCCCTCTTGCGGAGCCTGTAATTAAGCAGCACCAGGATGAAGGCGAAAACCGACACCAGCACCAGGATGACGCCGGCGGACACCAGGAAGACCTTGGCGGACTTTTCGCCGACGCTCCCGATGAGCGACACGATGGCGTCCAGCTTGTAAAAAAAGCCCACCCCCAGCCCCAGGAGCAGAAGAAGCGCCAGAAACGGCAGCCGTTGCACCAGGGTGACCATGCGGTTGATCTGCTGGATGCGCCCGGCGCCCGCCGGAGCTTCCTGCTCGACCGCAGGCCCCGCCGCCGCGGGTTCTTCTCCCAGGTATTTGTTGAACCCCACGATTACCACGCCCACCAGGAAAGTAATGGCCAGGGGAGCCAGAAAGGCGACCAAAAAATACAGCCGCCACGGGAAGGTGCTGTCGGCGGCCAGTGCCGGGTCCCGCCCGCTGTCGCTGATCTGGTAGAGCCAGCAGGTGAGCAGGATCAGGATCTCCACCCAGCCGAGGAAGTAGAGGTATTTTCGGAATAATTCCTTGCGTTCCGTGTCGTCGAACAGGGCGGCGACCCCACGTAACGGGCCGGCAGTCTTTTCACCCGTAATTTTCATGACGTGCTCTCGAAATATCCGGCGTTTCCGCCGTAGTTTGGCCGTTTCTCCCCCGAAAAATCCCGGTTGAAACGACCGAATGGGCACTTTATCGGCAAAACCAATCACCAGAAGTTATTGATATCCAATTCGAAACAGGATAACAAATGGCGGGTGACCGGTCAACCGCCTAATGGCACGAGAAAAGGGCCGGCCGCCGGCATTTTGTACATTCCACAGACCGGAGGAAAGATGACGACACAACCTGTAATGGAGACCGATTTTCCGGGGCTGAAGCTCCTTTCGCGGGGCAAGGTCCGGGACATATACGACCTGGGCGGTTCGCTGCTCATCGTGGCAACCGACCGCATCTCGGCATTCGACGTGATCATGCCCGACCCCATCCCGGACAAGGGCCGGATACTCACGCAGCTCTCGGAGTTCTGGCTCGAATATCTCAAAGACATCATCGAAAACCACATGCTGGGCACCGACCCGGGGAAATTTCCGGAGGCGTGCCGCCCCTACGCGGCCCAGCTCGCCGGGCGGGCGATGTGGGTGAAAAAGGCGCGGGTCCTGCCCGTGGAGTGCATCGTGCGGGGCTATCTGGCCGGGTCGGGCTGGGAGGATTACACGAAAACCGGCAAGCTGTGCGGGATCGCGCTTCCTCCGGGGCTGATCGAGGCGCAAAAGCTTCCCGGGCCGGTGTTCACGCCGTCCACCAAGGCCGAACAGGGGCAGCACGACGAGAACATCTCCTTCGAAAAAATGGAACAGATCGTCGGGGGCGACCTGGCCGCGAAGGTACGGGAAGTCGCCGTCGCCCTTTATTCGAAGGCTTCCGAGTACGCGGCCGCCCGCGGGATCATCCTGGCCGACACGAAATTTGAATTCGGCACGGCGGACGGCAGGCTGCTGCTGGTGGACGAGGTGCTGACGCCCGATTCCAGCCGCTTCTGGCCGGCCGACCTGTATAAGCCGGGAAGGAGCCCCGAAAGCTTCGACAAGCAGTTTCTGAGAGACTACCTCAAATCCAGCGGGTGGAAAAAAGACGACCCGGCCCCCAGGCTGCCGCACGAAGTGGTGGTCAACACCCGCGCCCGCTACCTGGAAGCCCTGAAACGGCTCTCGGGACGGGAACTATAAGCACGGGGGCGGCATTCTCCGCGCCCGCTTCGCGAAAGGCTTACAAAATGCACCTGGTACCCATCAGCCCGGACGCAATCGACTGGAACGACAAGACGTTCGAGATCCAACGTTTTCAGGAACCGGCCCAACTCCGGGCGTCTCTTGGCAGGTTCGGGATTCTCGACCCGCCGTGGATACGCGAGGGCGAGCCCGGCGCAAAGCCGGTGCTGGTCGACGGGTTCAGGAGGCTTTTGTGGGCGCAGCAAAACGGGGTGGAGGAAATCCATTGCCTGCCGGTATCGCCGAGCCTTTCGCTCACCGAAATCTGGGAGCGACGGATCGAAAAGAGGCTGCTCGAAGGCCCCGTAAACCTGGCCGAAAAGGCCCGGATAGCGAATGTCTTGCTGGGGCTTTTTCCGGGAGGAAAGCCGCCGGGGTTTTTCCTCCCGGAGCTCGAAATTTCGCCCCGGCAGGGAAATCTTCGGAAGTGGGCGGTACTCGCCCAGGACGGTCCGGCGATGCTGGAAATGCTGGCCTCCGGAGAGATCGCCGGCCGCGCGGCGCTGGCCGCCGCCGACTGGGACATCCAGAGCAGGATGTCGGCCCTGTCCGTCCTGAAGGCCCTGCGGTGCAGCGCCAGTATCCAGGTGGAAATCATCGAACGGGTGGGTGAAATCGCCGTGCTCGAAGAAAAATCTCCCGAGGCCGTACTGAACGACCCGCGCGTGCAGGGCATCCTGGCCGCGGCGAACGCCAACCACCGGCAAAAAACCCAGGCGCTGCGCGATCTCCTGTCGCAGATTCGCTTTCCGCGGCTTGCCCGGCGCCAGGAGCGGTTTTTGAAAGACCTGGGTGAACTGGCTCTTCCGGCGGGGGCGCGCCTCGTTCCGCCTCCCGCCTTCGAGGGGGAGCGGTGGCGGCTCGAGCTGTACGTATCGGGGCCGGACGAGCTTAGAAACGCCATCGCGAGGACCGGCGAGATCGCCGCATCGGAGCGGCTGGAACGGGTTTTCGAGCCGGAGAGGGAAGAGGCCTGATGCTTGTCCGCCCTCCCCGCACCGTACTGGTGGAATCCGACGTGGCGGACGCTCCCCTGGTTTCCGCGCTTCGCGAAAACCTGCCGGACGCCCGGTTCGATATCGTGGACCGGGTTTCGGAAGCCGGTTCGTGCGACCCGCAGACCCTGGAGGTGGTCCGGTTTCGCGGAAGGTTTCTGAAATCGTGCCCCGGAACGCGCCATTACTTCTGCTGCGGCTACCGGATCCTCCATTTCGGGACCCAGTGCACCCTGGACTGCACCTACTGCATCCTCCAGGCGTACCTGAACCAGCCCAACCTGAGGCTTTTCGGAAACACCGGCGACATGCTCGCCGAACTTTCATCGGAACTCGACCAAAACCCCGGCAGGCTCCACCGGATCGGCACCGGCGAGTTCACCGATTCTCTCCTCCTGGACCCGTTTACCGGATTTTCGCGGGTGCTGGTCCCTCTTTTCTCCCGCAGGCAAAACGCCATACTGGAACTCAAGACCAAGACGGATTTCATTGAAAATCTGGTCGATCT
>LUZZ01000256.1 GCA_001603845.1 Syntrophobacterales bacterium Delta_01
TTTCCTGTTCAGGCCTTTCTTTCGATGGTTCGACCGCACATTTCGCTGGGCCAGGGACCAGTACCAGGTCATCATCAGTTGGATGCTGGCGAGGAAGTTCCCCTGCCTGTTCGTTTACCTTCTGCTGTTGGTCGGTTTGGGGGTTATGTTCGTGAGGATGCCGTCCTCCTACCTCCCCGATGAGGACCAGGGGCTCATGCTCGTCCAGGCAATGCTGCCGTCGGGTTCGACTCTCGAACAAACCGAACAGATCCTGGCCGAAGACGTCCAAAAGTATTTTCTGACCGAGGAAAAGGAAGCGGTGGAATCCTGCATGACGCTCAGCGGCAGGAGCTTTGCCGGGGTCGGGCAGAACTCGGGCCTTGCGTTCATCAAGCTCAGGGACTGGCACCTGCGCAACCGGCCCGACTTGAAGGTGACGGCAGTGGCGGGACGCGCCATGGCAAGGTTCTCAAAAATCCGAAACGCGCGCGTATTCGCTTTTCCGCCGCCGGCGGTTGTCGAGCTGGGCATGGCCAACGGGTTCGACTTTGAATTGCAGGACCGCGGCGGACTGGGGCACAAGGCCCTGATGGACGCACGTGACCAGTTGCTCAAAATGGCCGGCCACGACCCCAGGCTGACCCGCGTACGTCCCAACGGTTTGGAGGATGTGCCCGAATACCGAATCGACGTGGACTGGGAAAGGGCCGGCACCCTGGGGGTCCCCATCGACTCCATCCACACCACCATCTCGGCCGCGTTCGGCAGTTCCTACGTCAACGATTTCATCCAGGGCGGCCGGGTGAAGCGGGTCTACGTCCAGTCCGACGCCCCCTTCCGCATGCTGCCCAAAGACCTGGAGAAGCTCTACGTTCGGAATAGTGCCGGGACGATGACGCCGTTTACCTCCTTCGCCACCGGGCGCTGGAGTTACGGCTCTCCCAAGCTGGAACGTTTCAACGCCTTCCCATCGCTGAACATCTGGGGCGAAGCGCCGCACGGCAGAAGCTCCGGCGAGGCCATGCAGGCCATGCAGGAGATAGCCGCCAAGCTGCCCAGGGGCATCGGCTACGACTGGACCGGCCTCTCCTACCAGGAGCGGATGGCAAAGTCCCAGGCGCCGCTGCTCTACGCCTTTTCCATGATAGTGATTTTCCTCTGCCTGGCGGCCCTCTATGAAAGCTGGACGGTCCCCATTTCGATCATGCTGGCGCTGCCCCTGGGGGTGATCGGCAGCGTGGTGGCCTCGTCGTTTCGCGGATTTCCCAACGATGTCTACTTCCAGATCGGCCTGCTGACCGTTTTGGGCCTGACCACCAAAAACGCCATCCTGATCGTTCAGTTCGCCATGAACAGGGTGAAGGAGGGGGTCGGGCTGATCGAGGCCACGCTGGAAGGGGCCAGGCTGAGGCTTCGCCCGATCGTCATGACTTCGCTGGCCTTCGGCTTCGGGGTTCTTCCCCTGGCGATAGCCACGGGGGCCGGCGCCGGGGCGCAGACGGCCATCGGCACCGGGGTCCTGGGCGGGATGATCGCCGCCACGTTCCTGGCGACCCCGTTCATTCCCCTGTTCTACGTGTTCGTGGTCCGGCTTTTCGGCAGGAAGAAAGGCGGGACGGAAATGCCCTCCCCGCCCGCCGGGAAGGCCCCCGACCCCAGCGCGGGTTGATTTTCTCCAAAGACAGCACAAAGGATCAGGGTAAAACCCGCCCGTGAGAACCCGGCAACGCCGTTGCCGGGTTCTCACGGACCAGCGCGGCGACAACCCCGGACTCCCCGGCCGGAAGGCTTCCCGTCTCCCCGCGGTTCTCCGGCTCTTGACGCCGGCCGCGATATTATGTAGTAAAGAAGCAAAGCTCGGCCTCGTTCGGCAGTAAGAAGCTGCGGCCGGGCGCTGGTTCAATCATCTAAACCGAAGCAAGCTGGGCCAGGAAGGCTCCGACGGGTGTTTTGCACCTGTCCGGTCTTCCTGGCTTTTTTTATTGGGACCGGATGGCGCCCGCCGGCAAGGGCCTCCTCCCCGGATTTCCACACGCCACGAGCAAGGGGGAAGCATGAATGCAGCGGAGGCGCTCAGGTCGATACGGTTCGGCATGTTGAGCTACATCCAGCAGAAGGTGAAAGTGGATTTCGACAACGGCAGCCAGCTTCCCCTGTACTTTTTCCACGGACGGCACCGGTACACGGTCAACGATGTGCTGGGGCGCTTCAGGCTCCGGGAAAACGGTTCGGCCAACGGGTTCCTGCTGAAGGCCGACGACAGCGAGGTCTATTTCCTGTACTTCCACGGCTGCGCGCCGGACCGGTCCTTCAGCGAAGGGTGCTGGGTGCTCAGTTTCAGGGTTTTGAGCGACAGGGAATTGATGAGCTTTTACAGGGAAGAGAGACAAATGCTCGTAAACACGACCGTAAAAAGAGTGGTTAACTTCCACGGCCATCTCTGCCCCGACCTGGTGATCGGCATGAAGGCGTGCGAATATGCCCTGGCGCTGCTCTTCCAGGGGGAGCAGCCGCACGGGCCCGTTTCAGTCATTGCCGAAAACAGCACTTCGGCCCTGGACGCCTTCCAGGTACTGCTGGGAGCCACTCTGGGGAACCATGCCCTCCAGGTTTTCGATGTTGGAAAACACAACTACACCTTTTCGAAAGGCGGCTTCGACAGGGGGTTCACTCTACGCTACAGGGGCCGATGCTTTGCCAATGAGGTGGAGTACGCTTTCCTCAAAGAAAAAATCCTCAACAATGAAACCACGTTGGATGAAGTGGTCCGGTTTCAGCAAATCCTGGACTCACGGGTATCCGAACTTCTTTCCGTGGCCGTGGAGAACCTGTTCGAAGTGGCGGCCGGCGCACAGGTCGCCGGGTCGAAGGAGACCCCCACGGTTTACGTTTCCTGTTCGAGGTGCGGGCAGCAGGTATTGAGAGAGCGCGCGATAGAATTTCAGGAGAAGATATACTGCATTCCGTGCTTTCAGAGTATCGAACCTCCCGCCGCCGTCCAGAGCCTGCACTGAATGCAGGAACACCGGGCACCGCTGCAAAAATGCGGGGAAGCACACAACGGGACGGCAACCGGCCGATTTTCGACGGCTTTTTTGGCTTGATTTTGCTCCAAGTTCCTCTTCGCGGGTAATTTCTGTTGACAGATTCGCCCGCCCGTTTTTAAGTTAGCCGCACTCGAACGGTGCCCGCGTCGCGGCGGCAGGAAGCGGCCGCGTTCGCGGGGACGCGAAGCGTTCGGGTTTTCGAATTCCGGATTAAAGCGGTTGAAACACCTGTGAATCGCGGGACAGC
Source organism: Syntrophobacterales bacterium Delta_01 (assembly GCA_001603845.1). Lineage (GTDB taxonomy): Bacteria > Desulfobacterota > Syntrophobacteria > Syntrophobacterales > Syntrophobacteraceae > SbD1. Next base: position 3,277 of record LUZZ01000256.1, read on the forward strand.
GGAAATCGTTTCCCTTCCTGCCGAAGAAAACTTTACGCAGTCCAATACCTTGAGCCAGGAAGGCCGGCGGCAGACAAGCATTGCCGAAGCTTTCCCGGCTTTTTTGTTTTTGGCGGCCGGATCGGGGAGGCCGAAATCACCGGAGGGCCATGTGCGAAGGGCATCGGTTATCGGACTGGGAAACATCGCCTGCGGCGACCTGGGCGCGGGATGCTACGTGATCGACGCTCTCCTGCAGGAACCGCTGGGCGAAGCCGTCGATCTCTGGTACCTGGCCGAGGCCGGCTTCTACGCGGGCGCCCACATCTGCGGGTCGGAATTCGCCGTGATCGTCCAGGCCGTGTGCATGGGCGGCCCCCCCGGCAAAATCTGCTGCTGGGACAAAGGTACCTTCGACCGCAACCTGTGCTGGGCGGCCGACCGGGTCTGGTCGATGATGCCCCTTGCGGACGGGTTTGCGCGAGCCGCGCTCAGCGAGACCTTCCCCGGCGAGCTGCTGTTTGTGTGGATCGAGCCCCAAATACTGGAAGGGTTCGCCGTTTCTCCCGAGATGGTCCGGGCGCTGAGGAAAACGGTGGGGATCGTGAAGGACCACCTGTTCCAAAGGGGGTTCCTGACCGAAGACGTGCTGCGGCTTTCCCTGATCCACCACCTCCAGGTGCCCGGCATCACGATATAGTCCCCCCCGGCGCCCTCCCCGCCGTTTCCCAGCCGGGCTGCGCGGCCCCGCCACGGCCATTTCACTGTTGACACCGCCCGGACTTTGATTTATAGGTGCCCGTGATAGCGGGTGAAATCCGTATATTCCCGTGCAGGGAATGAAGCGTCCAAGAAAATTTCGTACCGATAAGCCATTTGTTCCAATGAGGTCAAGAAGGCCGGCAGCAATGCTGGCCTTTTTTTGTTCCGGGGCATATTTGTGAATTTAGGCGCACGTTGCGGATGCCGACGAGGCCGTGCCTGCATCGGGAGGAGATTTTCAAATGGCGACCACCAGGAAACGGCCTGCTTTGGAGCTGGATAAAGAGCAGGTCCGGTGGCTTCAGGAAATCGTGCTTTCTAAAACGGAGCCGAGGTCCGCGATCGTTCGCGCGCGCATGCTGCTCAGATATGCCCGGGGGGATGCCGTGGGCACCATCGCCAAGCGGGAACGCGTCAGCAGACCCACGGTGCAGTTGTGCGTTGAAAAGGCGCTTTCGGGCGGCATCTGCACGGCGGTCCGGGACCTCGCGCATCCCGGGCGCCCCGGGGCGGTGAGCGAGCAGGACAAGGAGTGGGTGATGCACCTCGCCCGCTCGAAACCGACGGAACACGGATACCAGTCGGCGACCTGGACCCTGGCCCAACTGGCCGCACACGTGCAAAAACACGCCGGAAGCGCGGGCCACCCCGCCCTGGAACGCGCCTCGAAGTATATCATCCGAAGCATTTTGCGCGACTCCGCGCCGATGGCCCACAACGTCACCTTCTCCCGCGCGGTGCCGGGATATCGCAAAACGGCCGCTTCCCTGCTGGTCCTTTCCAAGCAGATTAAATTCGAACCGCCGGGCGGGCGAAACGAAACCCTGCGGCCCCGGAGGCCGCTTGCGGGAGAGTCCGCCGTGCCGGCCGGACAGGACGGCGGCGTCCGACCGGGCTCTTCGGCCCTGCGGCTCCCAAGTTCCGGGCGGGGCGAGGCCGTTACGGTCAGGCTGCTGGCGGGCGTCGATTTTTCCGACGGCCGGGTGATCGCCCTGTTCCAGGACACGAAAAAAGACAACGGGTTTGCCCGATTCCTGGAAAAGGTCGACGGGCTCTATCCGCCGGATTGGCGGATCCGGATCATTCCCACCAGCTTTTCATCCGCCGCGACGAGAGAAAACATCAAGGCCCTCAGGCACTATCCCAACCGCTTCGAATGCGAACAACTGAGCGTAGATCGGCCGTGGATCAGTTTTGCCGATGTTTTTTTCACCAGGATGATGACCGCGCTGCTCCATTCCATGCCGGTCAAGTCCGAAGACCAGTTCGTACAGCAGTTAAACCGGCGCCTGGATGAGATCAACCTGTTCTCCGTGCAGCCGTTGAACTACCGGTTGTCGACGGCCTGAATCCGCGGAAAACCGCGGAGATCGTCTTTGTCCAAAGCTAATGTTTCAATTCAGTGCAACGCTATGCTGAGGAGGAAAAATGAGAGAGATCGAAACGGTGATGTACCAGGAAAAACCTCCTGCCGGCACCGATCCGGAGGCCCTGTTTTTCGTGCAGGTGGACCCGGAGAAATGCCAGGGGTGCGGTGAATGCGACAATCACTGCGCGACGGGTGCGATCCAACCCAAGGACGCCTCCGGCATACGCCACGTGGTAAGTCCCGCCGCATGCGTGAACTGCGGCCAGTGCCTGGAGCACTGTCCGTACGGAGCCATCTACGAAACCGTCAGCTACGTGGATGAGATTATCGCCAAACTCAAGGACCCGGAAACGGTCGTGGTCTCCATGCCCGCTCCGGCGGTGCGCTACGGCCTGGGCGAGTGTTTCGGCCTGCCGACGGGAACGTACGTGGGCGGCAAGATGCACGCGGCCCTCAAAAAGCTCGGGTTCAACTACATTTGGGACAACGAGTACACGGCCGACGTGACCATCATGGAGGAGGGGACCGAACTCATCCAGCGCATTTCGAAACCGGACAAGCAGAAGCCCCTGCCGCAATTCACCTCGTGCTGTCCGGGCTGGGTGAAGTTCGCGGAGCACTTCTACCCGGACCTTCTTCCCCACATGTCTACGTGTAAGTCTCCCATCGGGATGCTGGGCCCCCTGGCGAAGACTTACGGGGCGAAATCGACCAAGACGCCTCCGGCCAAGATGTACACCGTGTCCATCATGCCCTGCGTCGCCAAAAAGTTCGAAGGGCTCCGGACCGAGATGGCCGCCAGCGGGTTCCGGGACATCGACGCCACGATCACCACGCGCGAACTGGCCTACATGATCAAGCAGGCGGGCATCGATTTCAAGTCCCTGCCCGACACCGCGCCCGACCCCGTCCTGGGCATGTCCACCGGCGCGGCCACCATATTCGCCACCAGCGGCGGGGTGATGGAAGCCGCACTGCGCCTGGCCTACGAGGTCCTGTCCAAGCAAAAGCTCTCCTCCCCCGACATCAAGGTGGTGCGCACCCACGAGGGGATCAAGACCGCGGACGTCAAGGTACCCAATTTCGGGACGGTCAAGGTGGCGGTGGCCAGCGGGCTGGCCAATGCCGCCAAGCTTTGCGAGGAAGTCCGGGCGGGAAAGTCACCCTACCATTTCATCGAGATCATGACCTGTCCCGGTGGATGCGTCAACGGCGGCGGGCAGCCCCTGGACCCCAGCGTCCGCCAGGCTTCCCTGTTCAGGCGTACCATCGCCTCGATCAACAAGAGATACAACATGAGGACGGCAGGCTAACGGGAGATGAAATAATATGAGCATTACTGTCCAGATGACGAGACGTACCTTCATCAGGGCCGCGGGCCTCGCAACGGGCTATGCCCTCCTGGGGCTCCACATGACCGCGGACGCCATGGCGGCGGCCCTGGACTTCCTGGGACTGAGGCAGAAATCGGTCTACGAGGCCGACGCCAAGGTCTATAAGCTCCGCAAGTCCCAGGACAACCCCATGATCAAGAAGCTCTACGACAAAAAGAAGGGCTTCCTTTCCCATGGCCCGTGCGGGCACAAGTCCCACGAACTCTTACACACGCACTATCATGACAGCAGCGCCGCCTTGAAGGCCCTGAAGGGCACCGGCGTAAAACTCAAACTGTAGTCCGAATCCTATCGGCCGTGCCGCATCGCCCGGTCGGGCGATGCGGCACGCGAGCAAGCGCGTGTGTACCGAGCGCTCGGCGCTGCGGCGGGTGCCCTGCATTTCGCGGGGCGGCGCCGCAACGCCCAACTAATGCCAATCTGTGTTCAAGTCGTGCACGGACCGACGGGTTCCGTTCCGCTTCATCCAGCCTACGAGGGACGTCAATTGTAGATGGGTGGGAGTCCCGCGTCGAGCGGGACGCAACTCATCATGCGCCGATTTTGAACGCAATTTATCATGCCGCCCGCGACACCCGCGAAGAAGGTAACTGCGTCTAAGCCGCGAAGCGGCGTGGGGAAGCAGGGGCGAAGCCCCTCCACGCTTTTAACCGTTGTTTCGATCCCATTCCCCGGCGTTTTCCTCCCGGCCGGAATATCAGGCGGGGCCGCATCCCGGAATGCGGCAGGTAAAGCGCGTGCCCTGCCCCTCGGTGCTGCTCACCTGGATCTTGCCCTCCAGGCGGTCCAAAATTTCTTTTACGATCACCAAGCCCAGGCCGGTCCCTTCTTCGGCGAGCTTTTTCGCGTTCTCGGCCCGAAAAAATTCCGAGAACAACTTGGGGATGTCCTCTTCCGGGATCCCGATGCCGGTGTCCGACACCTCGAAGCGCATCCCGGCCGGGTCGTCCGCACCCAGTTCCACCCGCACCCGGCCGCCCGGCGGCGTGTACTTGATGGCGTTGGAGATCAGGTTGGTGAACAGGTCGTCGAGAAGCCCCCCGCCGGCCCGCACCTCGGGCACGCGGCCGGTGATTTCGAACGTGATTTCCACGCCCTTGTGCGACGCCTGGTCCTCGAAAATCGGGACGAGGGGTTGCAACACCGATTCCGGCGCCACGGGAGTCAGCTCGGTCTTGCCCATTTCGGTGCGCTCCCTGCCGAGCTTGAGCAGGTCTCCCACCAGTTGGGCGAGCGCCAGGATTCGGCTCTCGCACCGCACAAGGGTCTCCACCTGTTTCTCGTTTACCGGCCCCAGGTAGCCCTTCCGCATCAGGCTCACCATGCTGAGGATGCCGTTCAGGGGCGACCGGAGGTTGTGGGTCACCTTGGCCATGAACCATGATTTGGTCAGGTCCCACCGGGCCCTTTCCACGGCGATGCCCGTCAGATCGCTCATCAGGGTGAAGAAATCCAGGTCCTCCTGGCCGAACCGGAAGTATTCCCTCCCGTAGACGCAGAAAACCCCCAGCACCCGGTTGTTGCCCATCAATGGAAGACAAAGCATGGACGCGATGCCCTCCTTCTCGATGTTTTCGGGGTACTGGAAGTGGTCCCGTTCGTCTATGCTTCCGATGACCCAGGGGCTGCCTTCGATGATCCTGTGGTTGATGGGGCTTTTTTCGAGTTCCAGTCGCCCCATGGACAGGTAATCCTCACTCAGCCCGTAGGTCGACGAGAACTCCAGGTACTTTTTCTGATCGTCGAGCAGCTTGATCGAACAGGCCTTGACCCCCATGATGGCGGCGGCCTGGCGGGTGGCGGTGTCCATCAGGTTCTTCAAACTGGTGATGGCCCCCATTTCCTTCACCATGCCGTAGAGCGAGGTCAGCTTGGTGTTGGTGTCGTCCAGTTCGCGGGAGGTCTTCAGCAGTTCCCGCGCCTTGGTCTGGAGGCTTACCTTGACCGAAGTAATCGTGTAGGCGGAAAAGAAAACCACGGCGGCAAAGAGCAGGAACCGCACCGGGACCCGGTTCGGCCCGCCGAGCGGCAGTGCCTGGCCTCCGGCCCCGTCCGGGAGCGGAACCGCACCGGCGGTCCCCTGGAAGGCGGCGATGGCCCCCACCGCCACGACCATGCCGAAGCCGTAGAAAAACGCGGCCGGGCGGGGGAGCAGCACGCCCGCCAGCACTACGTGGAGAATCACCAGGATCAGCAGGGGGCTGCCGGCCCCGCCGGTAAGGCCGATGGCAAAGGCCAGCGCGGCCAGGTCGCACGATATCTGCAAGTGGGCGAGAGTCACGCAATGGCGAAGGTCTTTTGGCCGGAGCGGTGACAGGCGCCGCGAGCCGAGGAAGAAACATCCATTGTAGAGCAGGACGCAAAGGCCGAGCGCCGCCAGGGGAAGCAGCGGCAACGCGATGCCCAAAAGCCGGCCCAGGCAGCAGGCAGCGACAGCGGCGGCCCCCACCGCCCATCGGAGCCGTATCAACCAGAAAACCCGCTCCTGCAACTCCCGCCTGAAAAAAACCTGCTCCCTTACGAGATCGAGGCTTACGGGCATGGATGTCCCTCCCCCGGCAAGGCGCAAATTCACGGATAAGAGTGCACTGCGGCCGCTCCGCTCCGGCCGGAACCGAAGTCCCTCTATTTGAGCAGAGCTTCGACGGCGGCCAGGATCTGTTCCGGATCGACGGGTTTTTCCATTATTTTAGCGGCGGGCCAGTCTTCCCTCAAAATATTTTGAAACTTTTCGGGTCCCAGCTTGGCCATTTCATTCGGGAAGCCGGTCACCATGACGATGGGGATGTCGCGAAATTCCTCTTTGGTCTTGAGGTGAAAAGCCAGGTCGAAGCCTTCCGTAAGCGTTGTCATCATCACGTCCAGGACGATCGCATCCGGTTTTTGCTTTTCGATCTCATCAAGCCCGCTCCGCCCGTCATAAGCACACCGGACCGCGTAGTCCCTGCTCTCGAACACGGTGCACAGCGACTCCACAAAATCTTTGTCATCTTCAACGATAACCACATTGCGCTTCGTAGACATAACCGCCTCCATCCTTTTTCTCACCGGTGGTTCGACTCAAAAAACGCTCCCGACAGGAGCCCCCGAAAACGCCCCGCGACTGCCGCGCCCTTCCGGCGGGTTCCCTTGTCTCGTCTCAATCCGCGATAAGCTCACAAATCTTCGATTTCACCTCCTTTGCACGCGGGAACCACCCGTCGCAAACTGCGGGTGCCGCATTGGTGTTCACCTGGACCTGTTTTCCGTACTCATTGCCTGAAATAACGCGTGACGCTCGGACCGGAGGGTTGCGGTCGATACCCGCAATCCCGTATCAGTGTGAAAAGGGTGGTGCTTCGTAAGGCTGGCCGGAACAGATTGCCCGGCAGGGTTGTGCCGCACTCCGACGCACGCATGGGCGCCTTGAGGATCGAGATGGGCCTGTAGTGGAAAGCCCCCGGCTCGGAAACCGCCCGCCGGAAGAATCCGCCTTCGCCTGGAAAACCGCGCCGCAAGCGGCGAAAAAAAAGCCAAGAAGCAGGGGGCATGCCCCTTGAAGCCTTCTTGGCCGCGTGGTCTATGGAGGAGTTTCGGTGTCGATTTTTCGCCAGTGCAATTTCAGATTGCACAATAGTTACAGTTAATCTAACGTGCCCGAATGCCAAAGTCAAACAGGAAAAGCAGTGGCAAAGCGCCTGTGCGGACCACGGCCCCTCACCGGCAGCCGGTCTTTCAAGACCGGCAGGGCCGTCCCGGACTTTCATACGGTTGCTCCATAATTCACTTTGATTGCCGTTTTGAGCACCTTTTTCTTGACTTGCACAATATCCTTGGAATAAGATTTCTTTCACCTGAGGATGCCCGCGCTACAGCCGGGCACTCATTGTTTTTTATTTAGCTATAGAAATCAACTATTTGAGGCCAAGAAGG
>LUZZ01000019.1 GCA_001603845.1 Syntrophobacterales bacterium Delta_01
CCCCCTGCCCCTCCCGCCAAGGGAGGGGAGTTCATGGAGCGTCACCCCCTAAAGTCAACAGCATTGCCGCCAAGGGCGGGGAGTTCATGGAGCGTCGCCCCTAAAGTCAACAGCATTGAGGGGGGCGGTTCCCCGAAGCGTGGTGCGAAACGTCCGGCCCGGAACACTTTCCGGGGCTATGGGCGGAGGCACAACACTTGCATGAGTGCCATTGCGCTACTCGGGGGTCGCAAAATAGTCGTGTTGTCTCAAGCCGGTAAAACGCGCAGCGCACACAGAGAGCTTTCTCAAGCAGGAAACTCGTCACCGCTTGCAAATACTACTGAACCGGGGAGGAACCTGGAATGATAATTGACGAAATGATCGAGTATTACAGGAAGAAGTGCAAAATCACTCAGGCCGAAGTGGATAGGTTGCTGGAAATGTCTCCAATGGCGCTGGCCCAGGTATGGAACCGCCTGAATCCGTCCACTCCCGACCAGGTGAAAGAGTTCTACACCACGGTCGATTATACGGCTGAGCAGTTGCGCTACCACAATCTGGACAGCAGAAGGGATACGGACTTGGATATCCTGATCGAGGTAAGGGCGAAAAACCGTGAAGCCCGAGTGCTCGACTTCGGTTGCGGTACCGGCGTCATCGGATTCATGTTGAAAGACGCCATGCCCAGGTTGGAAATGGAACTCTACGACCTGTCCTCCCCGGCCCTTGACTTCGGCAGGGACTTCAATGTCACCAGGAAAAGGCCGGTCGAATTCGTCAATACATTCGACATCCAGCATCGAACTTATGACTTTATCATCTGCAACGATGTCCTGGAACATATCCACGACGAATTGCTCGAAGAAACCATCGATTTTATCCAGAGCAGGCTCACAACTCCCTATGGGAAGATTTTCGCCCAGATAGGTTTCTATTACGAACCCCATCTAATACCCATGCATTTCGACTGGACCGAAAAGCGTTGCAATATGTTACGCAATGCAATGCGCTGGGAGTTTTGGAGCGTCAATCACGATTTTCTGAATCTCGTTTTGAAGGGAAACCTTAGAAACATCACACGGACCGTTTCGGCAAGCCTCGGCCAGGCAATCCCCGTTCAGGCCGAAAAGCAGCGCGGCCAGGGCGGCGAGCGAGCGCCCCAATCGCTTCAGCCATTGGCGCCGCAGGAATCAAAGTGCGTGGAAGAACGGAAAGGCCCGACAAACGGGTCCTTAAAGCAGCCCGCCGCCCGGGTCTCCATGCCCACCGCTTCCGCCGCTCCGCCCCATACTGCCGCCCGGAAACCGGTTCAGACCTCCGCACAACCAATGCCCTCAGAAAGAAGGGTCGCGATAACCAAAAAGGGAGTTCTCTACGTCGGATTTCCCTGCAACATCCGGTGTAAGTTCTGCTATTACACGTATCATCAAACGAAAGATTGGCATACACTTGATGAATGCACGCGGGATGCACGGCTGTTCAGCGAAAAGTACGGCAACAAATTCGTCGATATCACGGGCGGCGAACCCACCATTTACCCGCACATCATGGAATTGCTCGACTACTGCAACGAGATCGACCTCAAGCCCACCCTGATCACCAATGTGCAGGCATTGGCAAAGGAAGACAAGGTCAAGCAGTTCAAAGATCACGGTGTCTACGATTTCCTGTGTTCGGTGCATGCGCTTGGAGACACATACAGCGAGCTCGTCCAGTCCCGCCGCGGCTGGAAAAACCTCACCGAAGGCATCGACAACATTAACAAGTACGAGATCCCCTGGCGGGCCAACTGCACCATGACCCGAATAAATATGGACCAGTTCAAGGACATAGCCCAGTGGGTGAAGGACAGAAACTGCCGGATCATAAACTTTATCAACTTCAACCCCTTCGAGGAATGGAAGTCGAAGATGGACATAGACTTCCAGGCCAGGCATTCCGAAATCGGCCCCCGCCTGGTCGAAGCCCTCGATCATTGTGACCGGATCGGGCTTGAAGCCAATGTCCGGTACTTTCCCTTCTGCCACATGAGGGGGCATGAAGAAAAATGCATCAATTTCCAGCAGTTGAGCTATGACCCCAACGAATGGGATTTCTGCAGTTGGTACGCGCCGGAAACGCGGGCACCGGCGGACAAGCTGCCCGACAGCGTGAGGATGGCCGCGAGCAATGATGAGGAACTGCACCAATTCGTTGCCCAGGCCCAGAAAAGGGCTCTTTACGTGCAAAGCGGTGCATGCACTCAGTGTTCACATTTTGCGATCTGTGACGGATTCACATGCCAGTACCATTCGAGGTTCGGCATGGAAGAAGCGGCGCCTTATCAAGGGCCAAGACTGACGGACCCCGCGACATTTATTGCCAGGCGCACAGGGTCGGCATACGTGCAAGGTCCGGCAACATGTGAGCAACCACAAAACGCGGCCCACGTTTAGGCGGAGTGGAGGGAAATCCGGAGGCGCGTTCGATTCCAAATGCCGGCGGGACGGAAGCGCCTCCAAAAACTCAACTCAGACATGGGACAAAGGAAAAAAACGTGGCAACAAAACTCAGTGACATCAGATTGGCCATTCTTACACCGATTGGAAGCAATATTTACCCCAAAAACGTGAGCTGTTTTTTCGGTCTGCTGTCTGCCCTGCAGCGGGTGTTTCACCCGGCGAGCCGGTTTTTCTGGGTCGAAGGCGGTCCCTACCTGATCCAGAACAGGACCTACCTGCTGCGCGCGGCCGTTATGCAGGACTTCACCCAAAAGTTCGACTACCTTCTGTGGATCGACGCCGACCAGGTTTTCAACATCGAACACGTGGCCTTCCTTGTGGCATCGGCGGTAATGGGCAACCTGGACGCGGTATCCGGCCTCTATTATAACCGGCACGGCGACAGGCACAGCATGGCCGGAAGAATCGTAAACGAGAAGAACGATATCTATTGGCTGTGTGACCGGGATTTTGCCGCCGAGCGGGCCCAACAGACCGTGATTCCCATCGATGTCTGCGGGTTTGGTTTTTTTATGATCAGGATGGAAAACCTCAGGAAATACTGCCAGCACTACCCGAGAGAGAAATGGTTCACGGAGAGTTGGCACGGGGTCTCCCAGATGCACTACTCGGGAGAAGACGTGTCTTTCTGCCATCAGTTCAAGGAACTCGGAAACCAGATATGGTTCGCCCCGCACGTCTCCGTAGGACATTACGGGGGCATCGTACCGGCGGACTTCAAGGCTTCCAACGCAGCCAACCGGTTCGAAGAAGTGAACATGATTTGAGGGCTGTTCTCGGATAACCGGCATCCGGTTGGCTTTCCGGTTCTTCAACGAAGGGATTTCCGGCGTGGGGAAAATTCCGATTTAGGAGCGGCGAAAGCAGGCCAAAAGCCGGATGCGCGCCCAAAGGTTTTATTTCCGGACAAGCCCTTAATCAACGGCCGTGCACAAGAGATTTACGAGAGAGGTGCATCAGAATGAACAACGGCGCATCCTATCGTTCGATGCCGCTCGTCTCGGTCATCGTACCGACCTTCAACCGTTGTGAAATACTCAAGGACTGCTTGAGCGCCCTTGCCGCTCAGGATTTTCCCTTCGGCGATTTTGAAATCATCGTCGTTGACGACGGTTCATCGGACAACACTGCCGAAGCAGTGCGGCAGGTAAATTCCCGGTTTGAGATTCGCTACATTCATCAGCGAAACAGCGGTCCGGCGGCGGCGAGAAACAACGGGGCCCGGCATGCCCGGGGCGATCTGCTTCTGATTCTAAACGACGATGCCGTTCCGTTCCCAAATCTTGTGGCGGGCCATTATTACATGCACAAGCAGATGCCCCGCGGTGAAAAACTGGCGGTGCTCGGCACGCGCGAATACCGCGACCGGGATAAACTTCTCACGCTGAATTTTCTTTATGACCAGGTGCCGTTCAGCATGAGAGTGTACGGGCTAAAGGAGGGATTCTATCCGGCCGCTTTTTTCGTCACCTTCAATATCAGCCTTAGGAAGAAAGATTTCGAAACTCTCGGCGGGTTTGACGAGGACTTTCCTTCGGCTATCGCGGAAGACACCGAGTTCGGCATCCGGTGGGAAAATTCGGGCGGCAAAATCTTCTTTATGCCGCGACTGCGCGCGCATCATGTCCACGACGTCACGGTTGACGGGCTGAAGAGCATGATAACCAGGGAGGTGTTCAACTGCCTCATTCTCATTAACAAGCAGAGAGCCCACTGGCCCACGAAGGCCACCGACCTCCTTTTTCAACCGGAATCCGTGATGCTCGACTACGTGGAAGCCAACGGCCCGGTGATGCGACAACTGGAAACCGCGCTGAGGGAGTGTGAGGGCCGGTCCATCTGGGAGATGGAGGGACGTGACGGCGCGATCCGGGTAGACTGCATTACCGACCTTGTACTGGCCGTGCGACGACTATACCCGAAATTCCATTCGTATGTCGTATTGCGTCGATACCTCGACGATCCCGATTCCAGGGCGATGGTGCAGCGCTGGGCGTTGACCTCCGGCTCCGGCGGCATGGTCCCGCGTGATATCCGGCAGTGCGCATCCGGATAATTTCCATCGAAGACCGCCGTGTTAGCTTGAAAGCATTAGTGGGAGACCGTCGGCGACCAGAAACCCCTTTGCTCGTGGGCTGGACTCCGTCACCGTTCTCACCGGAAAACCGGAAAGTCCGGGAACTCTCCCCGTGATCCGACGGCAAGCCGGCGACCAGCGCATCGGGAGTTGACAAAACGCCGCGAATACGTTTAGATCGCGCACGGTTAACGCAATACCAGTTCGCATTCAAGCCGGTATTTCTAAGAAAGCGGGGGAAGGCTTCCGGGGCTGTTGCCCAAACGTGGGACTGCACAAATTAAGGGGTGAAACCATCAAAACCGTCATTCCCGCAACGCTTCCGAGCGGGAATCCGGTGTCTTTGCCTTTTGTCCGTTTCCGGTGTGCGCTGCTAATGTAGAAAAGACACCGGACCCCGGCCCGGAAACGCTGCCGGGGTGACGTACGGAGGCGAGCCCACCGGGCAACGGCAACAGGTTCGAGGACAGCGCCTTTGGGCAACAACCGCTTCCTCCGCACCCCCGGATTAAGCCGGGAAGCGGCGTGGAGGACCGAAGGGGCCGGAGGCGGAGCGCCCCCCGTGCTTTTGAGGCATCGTTTCGGTACGAAATACGGAAAGGCGTCCACCGACTTGACCGATCCAGTTGGCGGCATGCCCGTCAATATGTTAACTCGATTGCATGACAAGAAAAAAACTCATCGGGGCGTAGCGCAGCCTGGTCAGCGCACCTGCCTTGGGCGCAGGGGGTCGGAGGTTCAAATCCTCTCGCCCCGATCGAAAATATTTTTAATTCCAGTGAGTTGTAGTACGGTTGGCACGTCTTTGCCGGTCTGCTTCAGGACCGTTCGGAAAGGATCTCCCGGCAATTTCAGCCCCTTCTGTCTCCGTTTTCGGTTTTGAACCTCAAGATAGCGGGTTGCAGCCGGTGGTTGTTCGTGCCTGAACCGGCGGGAAACCGGATCGTTTTTTGTGACGCCTCAAAGTATCGACAAAATCCAAATCGAAAAGCTGCGGCATCGGGTCCTTTCGTGGTTTGAGCGAAACGGGCGGGACCTTCCGTGGCGCCAAAACTATTCGCCCTACGGGGTCTGGATATCGGAGATCATGCTCCAGCAGACGCAGGTCAAAACGGTGATCCCGTATTTTCTGCGCTGGATGGAGCGGTTTCCCGACCCTGCGGCGGTTGCCGCCGCCGGCGAACGGGATGTCCTGCTGGCCTGGGAAGGGTTGGGGTATTACACCAGGGCCAAAAACATTCACCGGACCGCGCAGGTGCTGGTGCGCGATTTCGGCGGGGCCGTCCCGGCCGATTTCAACGCGCTGATCGCCCTGCCGGGGATCGGCCGCTACACGGCCGGGGCGATCCTGAGCATCGCGTTCGAGCTTGATTTTCCCGCCGTGGACGCCAACGCCGCGCGCATTCTGCGGCGCGTTTTCCACGGGTCGGATTCCTCCGGCCCGGTCCTGTCCGAAACGGCTCTGCGGAAACTGGCCGTGCAGATCCTTCCCAAAGGGCGGGCGCGCCAGTTCAACCAGGCCCTGATGGACGTCGGCGCAACGATCTGCCTGCCCGAATCTCCCCGTTGCGATCTCTGCCCGTTGGCCGAATTTTGCGAGGCCCGAAAGCACGGCATCGCGGGACTCGAACCCGGCCCCGGTCGCGGCAGGCCCGCCACCCCCATCGAAGTCTCCATCGGGGTGATCGTCCGGGACGGCCGCATCTTCATCCAGAAACGGCCGGACGGCGGCCTCATGCCGAACCTGTGGGAGTTTCCCGGAGGAAAGGTCCGGGAAGGGGAAAGCCCGGAAGCGGCGGTGGTGCGGGAAATCGAAGAAGAACTGGGAATCGGCGTCCGCCCGGTTGAAAAACTGGCCCGGCTCCGCCATTCCTACACCCGGTTCCGAGTGGCGCTGCACGCCTACCTGTGTGAAATCCGCGGCCCGGCCTCCGGAAAGGAACCGGTCCTGCGCGCCGCCGTCGAATGCCGGTGGGTCCTCCCCGCCGAACTGGCGCTTTACCCGTTTCCCGCCGCCAACCGGAAACTGATCGGGATACTGCTGGACCGGTTCGCAAATTCCGCCTGATGCCCCCACGGATGTATTGACAAACGATTGAAAGGTGGTAGGGTTTCCTCCAACTTATTCTCAGGGCGGGGTGCAATTCCCCACCGGCGGTATCCCGGAAGTGTCCCGGGGAGCCCGCGAGCGCTCCTTTCGTTTCGGAAGGGAGGTCAGCAGACCTGGTGCGAGGCCAGGGCCGACGGTAACAGTCCGGATGGAAGAGGATAAGGCAGTCAGAACCCGCCGCGCGCACTCTCTCACGGTGTGAGCCTGCCTCCGCGTGCCGAGCCGCTGTCTATTCCTGTGCCCTGATTCTGGTAAATCAATAAAAATACTGGAGGATTACCATGAATCAGAATCTTTTGACCCAATTCGGCAGCTCTTTCGAACGGGTGGAAAAAGCCCTCAATGCCCTCCGCGAAAGCCGGGGCGTGCTGGTCACCGATGACGAGCGCCGCGAAAACGAGGGAGACCTGATTTTCGCGGCCCAGTCGCTGACCGTGAGCCAGATGGCCATGCTGATCCGCGAGTGCAGCGGGATCGTGTGCCTGTGCCTCACCGACGAAAGGGTGCGCCGGCTGGAGTTGCCCATGATGGTCGAAAACAATTCCAGCCGCTTTCGGACGGCGTTCACCGTTTCCATCGAAGCCGCCTGCGGGGTGACCACCGGCGTGTCGGCCTTCGACCGGGTGGCGACCGTGAAGGCCGCCGTCGCGGACGACGCCAAACCCGGCGACCTGGTCCGCCCCGGACACGTGTTTCCCCTCAGAGCCCGTCCCGGAGGGGTCCTGGAGCGCCAGGGCCACACGGAGGCCACCGTCGACCTGGTGCGCCTGGCGGGCCTCAAGCCCTACGGCGTCCTGTGCGAACTCACCAACCCGGACGGAACCATGGCGCGCCTCCCGGAAGTCGCGGCCTTCGCCCATAAACACTCCCTGCCGGTGGTCACCGTCCAGGACTTGATGGAATACGAACAGAGATTGCTGAAGGCGGTATAGCGCCGGACGGAAGGTAAACAAAATATATGAGGTCGGGGCCGGGCCTTGCGTTATGATAACTGTCATGATGCAAGGCCTGCCCCCGCTGTGTTTTTTGTGTGGACAATTCTACTCCGGTCGGCTCTAATAACAAAGCTCACGCCTAATTGTCCCGGAATTCTACTCTCGCCGAGCAGACTAGAGCGTTGAAATCTGTAAGGCGTTCTTCAATGGCCGAGGAAGGCCGTTTCCGGTTTGAAATTACCACTTTACAGCCATTTGCCATTAATAATAGCCAATAGCTAGGGAGCAGCAACCTCAGTGGCAAAGAATATACGGGGTGGTCCCCATTCCTTTCGCAAGCCCGTGAGGCAGGTCGGTGCATTGCCGCAAACCACGAAGGCGAGATCCGTTAAAGTTTGGAGACCCAGTCTGAACGACAGGGTTCAAACGCCCAGCGGGATCGGGATCGTGGTGGAAGTCTCCGGAGATATGTACCTGGTCGATCTGGAAATGCAGATTGCAAAGGTATGGGAACGTCTGTCGTCCATCAAGCCCCTGAGTTAATTTCGTTAAGCTTCCGGGAAGGCCGGGACGGTTCATCATTGCCCGAAGGGTTGCGATTTTCTGATTATTCTTTTCAAAAGATGGCTGAGAAGCGTATTTTTGAATCAAAGCTCTTTATCGGAATGGCCATTTCGGAGCACATGCCTGTGGCAGCATGGATCGGAGAGATTTTGCTATGGAAATTCCCTATGCGCCTCTAAAAGAATTACGTTCCACGGGATACTTTTACGATAAGCTGAAGGCTTATTCGGAGTCTCCCGATATGGCTCTTTCTACTTATTGCGTAAACTTTGTAAGTCCATACCTGGCCGAAGTAAGTGCATCTTATGACAAGACAGGCCTGTTTCACAAAAGTAAAATATTGAAACTTGCAATCAAGTATCTGTCCAATCCTAAAGACGATGAGCTTATTGACTTGATTTTCGGGATAAGAAAGATAGCTGCATCCGAAGTTGACAAGGCGACCAGGGCAGATTTCACTGACCATCTTGACAAAGCCGAGGCTTGGGCAAACCGCCAAAAATTACAATCAGCCGAGTTTCTGCTCAAATTGCTTTTGAATATCATTAAGATATTCAGGTTGCCTGACTCGAACACCAATTTGGGTAAAACCGATGAAAATGTGAACCCGACTTTTGAGGCTATATCCGAGAGCTGGGAAATTCTGGAGAAAAAGATCTCGTGATGCCGGGTTTCCGGCGCATTTCAACGAGGCTGAGAATGCGGAATTGCCGGCCGTGCGATGAGAATGCGATCGGCAAACAGGTTGCTTTTTGATAAATAGTGTGCTAGCATATAAGGGTTAGTTGTCAGGAATCCGTTTTATTTCGTGAGTTATCTCGGAAGTCGGTCTTTCGCTAAGAACGATTCTCAAGAGGCTCCAAAGCGGGCAACAAAATCCAACACGCAAAAAGGATCGAAAATGGCGGAAGGTCGAGTAAAGTGGTTTAACGAAAGCAAGGGTTTCGGTTTTATTGAAAGGGATGGCGGGAGCGATTTGTTTGTTCATTTCTCCGCTATCGAAGGCAGCGGGTTCAAGTCGCTCACTGAAGGCGACAAGGTGAGCTTCGTCGAGGAAAAAGGCGCGAAAGGCCCCCAGGCAACTCAGGTAAGGAAGCTTTAGCCTAGCAGACGGAATTTATTCCGTCGAATATACGATGGACCAACGAGCCGGAGCAAATCTCCGGCTCGTTTCGTTTTTATGGGGGGTGGCATCCGGGTCCCCGGGATTTTTATCGGAATGCTTTTGCCGGATGTAGCAACAGAGTGCGGGGGGGCCAAGTCCTGTATTGCAACAATGTCATATTTCAGAGCAACCCCATGTCCTTCAGGATGGCTTCTGATATCTCCCTTGCCTGCTTGCCGTTGGCTCCATCCTCGCCTTCGATGTTGGTGGTGAAAATGCAGGCGTTGCTTTGATCCTTCCAGACCACATATCCCACGAACCACCCCAGAACTCCCTTGACTTTACCATCGGCGGACGTTTCCATACCGCTGCCGGTCTTTCCGCAAAACACTCTGAGATCATTTTCATCCAGCTTGATGATCTTCTTGGTGATGTCCATGGATCTTTGAGAGAACGGGAGATCATTTCCGTACAACCTGCGGAGGAAGTCCACCTGTTCGTTGGCCGAGATTTTCAGTGAATTAAGGAGCCAGAACTTTTTTATCCCACCCGAGATATCTTCATTCCCGTAATGGATAGCATGAATGTACTTCCGCATCCGTTCCTCGCCGACCCTGGATGCAAGTTCCTGGTAGTACCAGACCACGGAATTGGCGATTGCCGACCGGAGAGTGTGGTCCCGGTTCCATGCGTCAAATGAGTACTTTGTCCCATCCCATTTTATGAGGAAGTTTTCGTCCTTGATGACGCCGGTTTCCAGTCCGATCAGGGAATTGGGAATCTTGAAAGTCGAGCAGGGAGACAGCCGTTTCTCGCTTTGCTCCTTGTTGTAGCGGATGTACTTGTTCCGGGCGACGTCGAGCATCACGAAGGTGCCGCGATAGCCCCGGAAGAATTTGCTCAAGTCCCTTTCTTCCGCAGCCTGGGCGTTGCTTACACCCGGAAATCCCGCCAGGAAAACGAACACAATCGCGATGGAGAAAACCCTGTTCACATTCCGCCTCCTGTCGAGTGGGCACGATCTTTCCTTGTGCCCACCGCCTTTTCCGCCACGTTGGTGGGCACGAAAAGGCCGTGCCCACACTACACTTTATTCTTATTGATGCTGTGTATCGATGATTAGCCGGCAACCACTGATACTATTTTGTTTCCACGATTGCACCACTGAAAAAGAACGGAAGAAATGTTTTCCCCCATCCCCCGTCTCCCCCCGCCGAACGCATCGGCAGCGGCTCATGAATGGAACAAGGCAGTGCGGCCGGGAAAATCAACCCGGGAAAAATCATCTTGACAGTGACCAACCTCCTTTGTAAAGTATCTGCTGAGATACTTAATCAAAGGGTTTGTGGTGGGTGATTTTCAAAAGCAGGCACGCATCTTCAAGGTGTTGTCCGTGGATACGCGGGTGCGGATGATCGAGTTGCTGAAACGCCGCTCCCTGTGCGTCAATGCGCTGGCTCACGCTCTGGACATCACTCCTGCGGCCGTATCGCAGCATCTGAGGGTGCTGCGCGATGCGGACATCGTAATCCCGGACAAACAGGGCTACTTTGTCCATTACCGGATCAACGAGAAAACGCTGGCCGAATGGAACGAAGCGACCAAGAGCCTGTGGGAGATGGAGGATTAGCGGACGGGTCTCTTTTTTTGCGGTTGCTGAAAGTTTCCGCGCGATAACTTAAACAAATCGGGAGGCTGACCATGTGCGAGAAAGGCAAATGCTGTCAGAGGCCGGAAAAGCTGCAGGGGAAACCGCAGGATTGCACCCCGGAGCAAATCAGGGAATGCCACGGCACTGCGAAGAAGCATCCCTGCACGCCGGGAAAGAAGGCGAAATGAGCGAGGCCATTGCCGTTGAAGGCTTGAGCAAGCGTTTTGCGGAGGTCCAGGCGGTCTCCGATCTTTCGTTTGCCGTCCACCGGGGGGAGCTGTTCGGTTTTCTCGGCCCGAACGGCGCCGGCAAAACCACGACCATCAACATGCTCACCGGGCTGGCCCGGCCGGATTCGGGTTCCATCCGCATCGGCTGCACCGACTGTACCGGAAGGCCGAGAGCGGCCCAGCACCTCATCGGCGTGGTTCCGGACGAAAGCAACCTCTATCCGGAACTCACCGGGTTCGAGAACCTTTGTTTTTGCGCGGCGCTCTACGGCCTGAGGAAGGCCGAACGCCAAAAGCGGGCCGGGGAGCTGCTGGACCGTTTCGGCCTGGCCCAGGCCGGCGGCCGAAAATTCGCCGGGTATTCCAAGGGGATGAAGCGCAAGCTGACCATCGCCGCCGGAATCATCCACAAGCCGGAAATCCTTTTTCTCGACGAACCCACGACGGGGATCGACGTGGCCAGCGCGCGGCAGGTGCGCCAACTGATCGCCGACCTCCACCGGGCCGGAACCACCATCTTTCTGACCACCCACTATATCGAGGAAGCGGAGCGGCTCTGCGGCCGCATCGCTTTCATCGTGTCCGGCCGCATCATGCGGATCGATACGGTCGAAAACCTGGTCCAGCCCGTCCAGGAAAAACACGTCGTGGAGATCGCCTGCGCGAAAATGCCGGAGGGCGTGCGGGAAAAACTGTCGGAGTCCTTTCCCGATCTCCAGTTCGCGGTCCAGGGGGAGGAAGTGATTCGGGTGGAGGCCGGCGAACCTGTCCCTGTGGGTCCCCTGGTTCGTTTCCTGGAAGACCGGGGAGCGGAAGTCGCCGAGGCCAAACGGATGCGGCCCTCACTTGAAGACGTCTTCGTACAGATAACCGGTATCGAGGTCGGCGCGATGCGAAAAGAAAAAGAAAAAGCGGGAGGCGGCCGATGAAACTGTGGATCGCTTTCTGGAACATTCTGCTCAAGGACATGGGGACCTATTACATGAAGCCGCCGAACATCAGTTGGGGGCTGATGTTCCCCCTGGCATGGACGGCAATGTTTTTCATCAAGTCCGGCAGCGGCCTTGAGAGCCTCATGACGCTGCTTCCCGGCGTGGTGGCCATCTCCATCCTGTTCGGGACCACGTCGATGCTTGCGGTGACGGTGACCTTCGAAAAAAAGAACCGCTCCTTCGAACGGCTCCTGCTGGCTCCCGTGCCGTTCGAACTCCTCATGCTGGCCAAAACCGGCGGGGCCATCCTTTTCGGCGTGGCAAACGCCTTCGTACCGGTGATCATGGCGGCTTTTCTGGCCGACCTGTCCCCGGTTGCCTGGAGCGTTTTCGTCCCCGCCGTTATCATGATCGCGGTGGCTTCGACCTTTTTGGGCCTTTTCATCGCCGTTGCGGTCAGCGAGGTGTTCGAGGCCCAAACTTTTTCCAACTTCTTCCGGTTTCCGATGATCTTCCTGTGCGGGTTGTTTTTCCCCATCGCGAAGCTGCCGATTTTTCTAAAACCCCTCTCGTATGTGCTGCCCCTGACTTACGGGGCCGATGTGCTGCACGGGGCCGTGCACGGGGGGCACGCCATGCCGTTCGGCCTCGACCTTTCGGTGCTCGCAGCGTTCTGCGTGGGCCTTTTCGCGGTAAGCCTCTGGAACATCAAGCGGAAATGGATTCTTTAGCCGCGATCGTCCCTTGAAACCCGTCGCGAAACCTCGCGTCTCGTGAAAAAGAGCGGGGGAAATGTTCCCCCCCGCACCCCCAATGTTGTTGGCTTCAAGCTCCTCCCCCTTTGATGGGGGAGGCAGGGTGGGGGTGAAAAACCGAGCGATATCAACCCCCTCCCCCTGCCCCTCCCGCCGAGGGAGGGGAGTCCATGGAGCGTCGCCCCTAGAGTCAACAGCATTGCCCCCGCCGGATTCGGCCGCACGCGCAAGCGTGCGTGCCGAACGCTCGCCGCCGCGCCGATTGAGCCGCGACACCTTCCCCCACGTCTTTGAGGCATCTTCGGTTGAAAATTCTTCTTGACATAATGGTTTAGATACTTTACTATCGCTCCCCATGGAAACCAAGGAAGAACTCATCAAGGCCACCATCCAGCAACTCCTGCGGGTTGTCAGGAAGTATTCGCGCATCGAAGAACTGCCCGTTCCCGTCGATGGGGATATCGAGATCACCACCGCAGAGGCCCATACCATCCAGGCGGTGGGTGAGGGCGAGCAGATGAGAGTTTTGGACGTTGCGACGCAGTTCGGCATCACCAAAAGCGCGGCGTCCCAGATGGTTGCAAAGCTGATACGGAAAGGCTTCGTGGAAAAGAAGCAGTCCCTGCACAACAGCAAGGAATTTCCGTTGTCCCTGACGGAATTGGGGTGGCGGGCGTTTCGCGCTCACGAGCGGTTTCACGGAAAGGACCTGGCCGGGTTGGTGAATCGCCTGAGCGCCTTCTCCCTGTCGCAGATCGCGACCATATCGGTCCTGCTGGAAGCCATCGGAAGCGTCATGGACGAAAGGCTGTCGGGGAAGGAGTAATTTTTTTGGCCTAATGGTTTAGCCACTTAATCATATGTGAGATATGGGGGAGTTTCATGCCGGGGTTGAAGAACGCCAGGATCGATTTTTCGATCAAACGCTATCGGCTGATCGCCGTTGCCGTCGCCCTGTTTGAGATCAAAAGCTTCTAGGGAGAAATGCGATGACCGATGAAGTTGGCCGGAAGTATCATCATCATGAACACAACAGGCCCAGGCGGGGACCAAGCAGTTATTTCATGCACGATCCGGAAGTGGTATTTGACACGCTTGCACTCAAAGCGGGAGACCGGTTTCTGGATATGGGCTGCGGACCCGGCGACTACTCCCTCGAAGCTTCCGGGATTGTGGGGGATTCCGGAGTCGTGTATGCGCTGGATAAAACGCAAAGTATGATCGAGGCGCTTAACGCGGAAGCGAATGACCGGGGACTTACAAGCCTTAAAGCAATGGCGGCCGATATCACCGAACCGTTGCCGATCGAAGACAATTATATCGACGTGTGCCTTATCGCCACGGTTCTGCATATACCGGCAGTGTCGAAACATATAAAAAGCGTGTTCGATGAAATACACCGGGTCCTCAAGCCGGGCGGACGCCTTGCCGTGATCGAATGCAAAAAGGAGGACATGCCCTTCGGGCCGCCAAAATCCATGCGCCTGTCACCGGATGACATTGAACGCGCGATAAGGCAAAGTGATTTTAAGAAAATCGGCGTGATTGATTTAAAATATAACTACATGGTTCATTTTACAGCCATTAAGTCCGTACATTCCTGACGATCTCCCAAAACAGCCGCTGCTCGCAGACGCCCCGGCACGCCTGCCAGGGCCGGGGCGCAACCCGCAACCGGTTTCCCCTACGAATACCCCCGGAGCCACAGGAAAAGCACCGCGGCCGCAAAGATGACGTTGGCCGCCCACACCCCCAGGACCGCCGGCAGGGTGCCGGTAGCGGCCAGCGAAGAGCCGATGTTGGACACGGTCAGGAAGGCGAAGGCCACGGCCAGGGATATGCACACTCCGGAGGCGATGCCGCCGTGGATTCCCTGCCGGAGGGCGATGGCGATTCCCAGGAGCGACAGTACGAACGTGGCGATGGGCGAAGCCAGCCTCTGGTTGAGGTCCACCCGGTACGGGGTGGAAGTGAAGCCCTCCTGCTCGATTTTTTCCACGTAGCTGTGCAGCTCCAGCCAGCCGAGATCTTCCGGGGCGGTTTCCAGGCCGCTGAAATCCTGCGGCGAGACGTTCAACGCGAGCGGCTTCCGGGCAAACCACTCCTCCTGGGCGTTGGAGCCGGAAAATTTTACCAGAACGCCGTCTTCGGCCAGCCAGCCCGGATTGGTCCACATGATGCGCCGGGCGTCGAGCCTGCGGGCGAGCTTGAACTTGGGGTCGAGGAAAAAGATGGTGGCCTTTTCCATCGTGTTGGTTTTACGGTCGTAGAGCCGCACCTGGTAGATGGTGTTTTCCGTGTGGTACCACAGGTTTTCGGGGTTCAGCCACACGGGCCTTTTCTTCTGCTTGACCTGCACCTCCCACACGCTGTCCAGCACCCGGTTCAGGGGGCGGGCCATGAACTCGGCCACTCCGAAATGCACGAACGACAGGACCATGGCCGCCACCAGGATGGGCGACACGTAGCAGAGGGGGTTGATGCCCGCGGCCTCCATGGCGATGAGTTCCCGGCTGCGCTTGAGCAGGCCGAGCGTTATGATGGCGGCCAGGATGGAAGCCATCGGGATGCCCTGGGTAACGATTTGCGGGATCTTGCACAGGAAGAAATAATAGATTTCCTGGAAGGGGATGTTGCGCTTGAGCATGGGCTCCAGGCGCTCGAAAAAATCCACCACCAGGTAAAGGCCCACAAAGCTCACCATGGCCAGCGAGAATATGGGAATATAGTGCCGGAGCATGTAGCGGGAAAGGATCCTCATAGGGACTGCTTACCCTCCGCGCTGTTTTTGGGGCAAAATCCCGCTACCTTGTCGATCAGCCGGTCGAAAATGAAAGGCGTTTCCGTCTGCATTTTCCACCAGAGATAGACCGCCAGGCTGGCGCACAGCAGGTTGGGCAGCCAGGCGGCGAGCGAGGGAGGAATTCGGTTGCTTTCGGCAAGGCCCCTTCCGGCGGTCATCAGGACGTAGTAGGTGAGAAAAATCCCCACTCCGATGGTGATGCCGGTCAGGCGGCTTCGCTGCCGGAACAACGCCCCCAGGGGCGGCCCGATCAGCCCCAGCAGAAGGCAGGCCGAAGGGAACGCCAGCCTCTGGTAGAGTTCCAGGCCGTAATAGGAGGCAAGGGTCCCCTGCGATTTCTTGACGCTTTCCCACAGCTCGGTGAGGTTCATTTCGTTTCTTTTCTTGACGCCGGTTTCCACCCGGCCGAGCAGTTCATCGAGCGAAATGGTGAAGTCGTAGTTTTTGAACGACATCGCCTGGGCCTCCTGCATGTGCTCGGGCACGCGGGTCATCATGCCGTTTTCGATCTGGAAGGTGATGGATTTCGAATCGGGCGGCACCACCAGTTGGGCGGCTTCCGCCGAAATGGTGACCTGTTCGTTGGGCTGTCGCTGGTCCTGGATGAAAACCCCCTTGATGCTCATGTCCGAATGGTCCACCGAACGGAAGAAAAAGACCAGCTTGGGGATGGACGATACGAAGACCCCCTCCTTGAGGATAGTGGGAACCGACGCCCTGCCCAGGGACCTCAGCTTCATCTCGAACGCGCTGTTGGAGGCGGGGATAATGTACAGCGAATTGATAAACGACACGACGGTGGCAAAAAGCAGCACCCCCAGTATGGGGGGTAGAAACTCCACGAAGCTCGTCCCGGCGGCCCGGAGCGCAATCAGCTCGTTGTCGCCGTTCAGGCGTACGAACACCAGCATCACGCCCAGCATGATGGCCATCGGGGTGGCGAACTGGGCGAGCCGGGGCATCACCAGCAGGACCACCTCGGCAATGTCCCACACGGAGCAGGAGGAGGAAAAAAGGATCTTCATGAGCTGAAAGAGCTGGCCGGTCAGGAGCACGAAAAAAACACCCGCCAGGCAGATCGGTACCGCGATCAGCATCTCTCGAAGAAGGTAAATATAGAGGGTTTTTCGCATCTATCCGCTGTTCGGCTGCATGGGTTGTCCGGTGTCCGGCGGGGCGTTTACCGCTTTCCCGTCTCCCGGTGACGATCCCGCCACTGATAACACAGAAAGCATCCGGCCGACAACTTAGAACCTGAAGAGGCCCGGTTCGCCCATGTTTCCGGGCTCTTGGCGATTTTTCCCCGCACGCCATCGAAAACCGGGTCGCGGGATCGGCGCGGTAAGGCCCGGGGGCCGTGGGGGCACTCCAACGCGGAGCGCGGAAACGAAGCTACGGACTCCACCGGGGCAATGTCCCCCGGAGCGTGGAAACGACGAGCCGTTCCGGGCGCGGGATCGGGAAAAATCCTCACTTTCGTACCCTTCAAATCCCAAAATTTCAGTAAAGATTTTGGCGCAATCGGACGATATTCCCTTCAACTACAATCTATCAAGGAGAGTGGGGTGTCCGACTCAACTTTCAGCGTCAGCGGTTTGGGCAGCGGGTTCGACTGGCAGAGCGTCATCGACAAGGTCCGCGAGGTGGAGGAACAAAAAGTCACCTTGCTCACGAACCAGCAAACCACCTACAGCGACAAGCTCACGGCGTGGAACACTTTCAGCACCAAGCTGAGCACCCTTGAGTCGGCGGCGTACGACCTGAAAAACGCCTCGGCCTTCAAGCTGTTCGGCACCGAGCTGTCGTCTTCTTCGTCGGTGGACGCGTCGTCGCTGCTTTCCGCCACTGCCTCCTCGTCGGCTTCGACCGGCAGCTACCAGGTGGTCGTCACCAACAAGGCACAGGCGGAAAAGCTCGGTTCCGCATCGTATTCGTCCCAGACTGACGCCCTCAACGTTTCGGGCACCATCCTGGTGAACGGCCAGGCCGTGGAAATCTCGGAAACGGATACGCTGCAGGACGTGCGCAAAAAGATCAACAACCTCAACACCGGCACCGACGCTACGGGCGTAAGCGCCTCCATCGTCCAGGACAGCACCAACTCCTACCGGCTCGTCCTGACCAGCTCCACGACGGGCGCCGCCGGCATCAGCCTGCAAAACGGCTCGGCGTCCGATACCCTGGCCAGCCTGGGGTTCAACGGATCGGGCACCGTCATCAAGAACAGCCTGACGGGAGGGGCCGCAAGCGACGCCTTTTCGAGCTCGTCCACCTCGGTCGAGGCCCTGCTGGGTATCGAGAGCCAGGACCTTTCGGGCACTGTCACTATCAACGGGACTTCCGTCGATCTCGACCTTACCGACTCCCTGGACACCATAAAAAACAAGCTCACGGCGGCCGGCATTTCCGCGTCCGTGGTGTCCAGCACCAGCGATTCCACCACCACCTACCGGCTGAATATCGAAGGCATGACCAGTTGGACGGACCAGAACAACGTCCTCCAGGCCCTGGGGCTGGTCGAAGGCCAGCGCAACGACTCCGTGGGGACCACCGGCAGTGCGGCCAACACGACCGATGGTTCCACCGCCATCACCGCCTCGACCAAGATTGCGGACATCTACGGGTACCTGAACCAGGACCCGAACGACAAGATAGTCATTTCCGGCACGACCCATGACGGCACGACGGTGGGGCCCATAGACTTCAGCCTGGGCAGCGACACGACGGTAGGAGATCTGCTGAGCCAGATCGAGAGCGCTTTCGGAGACGTTACGGCCTCCGTGACCTCCGACGGCAAGATCCAGGTGGTGGACAACGCCACGGGAACCAGCCAGCTCACGGTGAGCCTCCAGGCGGACCTGGCGGGGACAAATTCCGGGACCCTGGATTTCGGCACCTTCGGCTCGGTGGGCACGGTCCACAAATACGTGCTCCAGCAGGGCGAGGACGCGGTGTTTTCCGTGGACGGCTTCCAAATGACCAGTTCCTCCAATACGGTCACCAACGCCATCTCGGGCGTCACGCTGAACCTGCAGGGCGAGGACTCCGGCACGACCGTAACGGTGAACGTGGACCGGGACACCCAGGCCGTCGAAGACAAAGTCAACGCGATGATAAGCGCCTATAACGACGTCATCACCTTCGTGAACGAACAGATGACCTACGACACCGAAACGGGAACAACGGGCGGGGCGCTTTTCGGTGACAATACCCTCAAGTCGATCAAGTCGAACCTCCAGTCAACCATGCTGACCCAGGTGGGAACCTCCAGCATCAAGTACATGTCCGACATAGGGATCACGATCGGCTCCGACAACATGCTCACCCTGAATACGGACACGTTCGAGAGCGCGCTCGAAACCAACTTCACCGACGTGGTGAACCTGCTTGCCGATTCGGGGACATCGACCGACAGCAGTATCCAGTATTCGTACAACAGCCGCCTGACGGCGAGCGGCACGTACACGGTGGACATCTCGCAACTGGCCGGCAGCGGGCAAAGCCTTACGGGCACCATCGACGGCTACGATGTGAGCGGTTCGGGCAGCACGCTCACACTCAGCAATTCCGCCAGCAAGGCCAACGGCCTGGTGGTGAGTTTTACCGGATCGACCGTTCCGGCTTCCGCCCAGGTCACCGTTTCGCGCGGCATCGCCAGCCTGCTGGAGTCCGTGGCCTACCAGGTCACCGATCCCGTCTCGGGGTCCGTGGAGCTTCAGAAAACCAGCATCCAGAAGACCATAGACGACCTTGACAGCAAAATTTCGGACCAGGAGACGCTGATAGACCAGAAAATGAATTTGCTTCAGTCACAATTCATCGCGATGGAGGATGCCGTAACCAAACTTCAGGCGATGCAGTCCTATCTCACCTCTCAATTTAGCAGCAGTAGCAGTTCGTAAAGATCCATAATTTCAGGAGAAGGTTAAATGGCGCCAAACTATGCACTGAATACCTACCACAGGACAGCGGTCGAAACCGCCGAACCGCTCCAACTGATCGTGATGTGCTACGACGTGGCTATCCGCGATCTCAACGACGCGAAGAACCTGCACGAAAACGGCATGATGGACGAAGCCTACGCCAGGATCAGGCACGCCAGGGACATCGTGACCGAACTGCTGGTGGGCCTCGACTACGAAAGGGGCGGCGACATAGCCAGGAACCTGAACCGGCTTTATAACTTCATCCTGCGGCAGCTCATCGTCATCAACGGCCGGAAGGAGCCCTCCATTTACCCGCGGCTGGTGAACATCCTTTCGGTGCTCCGGGAAGGATGGGAGGAAATCAAGCTGCTCGAACACGGCACCGGGACGGCGATCCAACCGCTGGCCCGCACCTGGCAGGCATCGGTATGATGAGCAGAGCCGGCTCCCCGAAAAGTGAGGTCCGGAGCGATCCCGGACCGGTGGAAACCGCGGCGGGCATCCTGTCCCAGCTCCTGATGTTCACACGGCAACTGGCGGCCTCGCAAAGCGATCCTGCGATCCAAATCCCGGCGCTTTCGCGAGCCCTGGGGCGAAGGACCGAGGAACTGAAAAAGGTCCTTCCGCAGGCCCTCCGGGCCGCTTCCTCGAAGCCCGCCGGAAGGAACGAGGCGGCGGACGAAAAGCGCCGCATCCATGAAATGATAAGCGAGCTTCATGCGCAGGCCGCCTCCACCGTGGACCTGTTTCAGAACGCGAAGACGCGCACCTTGGACGAACTGGGCAGACTCTCCCGGGTTAACCGTGCCATCCGCGCGTACTCGGCGTAAAACGGAGAAATCCCAACCATCCCGGAGTTGAGGAATCGAGACCGTCCCCCTCCGTCTCGATCCCTCGATTCCGGGGTTTCCGATCCCCCGGCCCCACAATCGCTCTCCCAATGTTACGGTTCGGTGAACCGTTCCTTTACTTTTCCCCGGAATCGAGTATAAAGTTCTAAAACGCCTGTTTTTTGGCGTAATATTTCGGGGGCATGCCGACGATGATGAGACTTTTCCCGATAATAGCAAATCCCGAGGAGAACGCGAGGCTCGTTGAAATGCAGTCTTACCGGAACGGTTCGGATTCACTTCCCCGGCTCAGGGGGTTTCTGATGTGCAGGCGCTGCGATTCCTGCGGGACCAGGATCGACCTGGTAAGGGAAGTCAAAGACCGCGTGATCCTGCGCTGCCCCCAGTGCAACAGGGAATACGTATTCACCGATCGAAAATGACCGTTTCCGGCATTTAACCTGCCGCGTTTCAGCTTTTCACCTCGGCGCATGTTTTTGCCCGCGCGTAATTCCCGCCGCCCGCACCAATATTTCCCGGCCTCGATTCCAGGACTTCGCCACCCGCCACCTTTCTGCCCTCTGTCCTCCGCCATCCGTCTTCCGTCCTCTGTAATCTGTTTTCTGCCTTCCGTTCCGTTGACAAGCCGGCGCTTTTGCCTATAATGACCACCTGGTCACTGACCACCCGGTCATTTCTTCCGAAGGGACGCCCATGGCTGCGAGCGAGGTCTTCAACAGGCTGGACGAATCCAAAAAGACCCGGATCCTGGATGCGGCGGTGGATGAATTTTCGCGCCACGGGTTCCGCCAGGCCAGCGTCAACCGCATGATCGAGCGGCTGGGCATCGCCAAGGGGTCCCTGTTCCAGTATTTCGGCAGCAAGGAAGGGCTCTTCCAGGTCATCTTCAACTACGCGGTGGAACTGGTGCGGCTGTCTTTGCGGCAGGTAAAGCGCGAGACGTCCGAGGCGAATTTTTTCGAGCGCATACGGAAGAGCACCCTGGCCGGTGTGCGTTTCATCGAGCAGCACCCGAGGATTTACCGGATTTATCTCAAAATGATTTTCCAGGAGGATTTCCCGCTCCGCGCCGAATTTCTCCAGCAGGTGCACCTGTTTTCGGCCGAATACCTGCGCCCGATCGTGGAAGCCGGCATGGCGCGGGGGGAGCTGCGGTCCGGGCTCGACGTGGAGATGGCCGTTTTCATGCTCGACGCGCTCATGGACCGGTTTCTCCAGGCCTACTGCGTTCCGTTTCTGGATTCGGGGGCCGGGATCTACCAGGCGTCGGAGGCCGAACTGGGGCCGAAGGTGGACGAATTTATCAACACGCTGCGCCTGGGCATGGGCGCATACAACATGGAAAGCCGCACCGGGCCGGACCGCCCGGCGGCGGGGGCGCAACGCGATGTTTGAAACCGCGTACTATGAAAAACTGGGTTTGCGGGACATTCTGGAAAAAGTGCAGGCGGGGCGGAGGCTGAGCCTGGAAGACGGGCGGAAGCTTTTCGAGTGCCGGGACATGAACGCGCTGGGCTCCCTGGCCCACCACGTGCGCACCGGGCTGCACGGCGATGCGGCCTACTTCGTCGTAAACCGGCACGTCAACTATTCGAACGTGTGTGTCAACGGCTGCCGGTTCTGCGCGTTCAGCAAGAAAAAGGGCGATCCTCTGGCTTTCGAGCTTTCGGAGGCCGAAATACTGGAAAAGGTCGCCGCGCAGGGAAGCGGCCTCACCGAGGTGCACATCGTGGGCGGCTGCCACCCGGACCTCGACCTGTCTTTTTTCGAAAACCTGCTGAAAAAAATCCGGAACCTGCGGCCCGATGCGTTCATCAAGGCGTTTACGGCGGTGGAAATCGCCCATTTCGCCAAAAAAGAGGGGATTTCCACGCAGGAGGTGCTGGAACGGCTCAAGGCCGCCGGCCTGGGCATGCTCCCGGGGGGCGGGGCGGAAGTGTTCAGCCCCCGGATCCGCAAGATGCTGTGCCCCGAAAAACTCGACGGCCGGGGCTGGCTGGACGTCGCCGCCCAGGCGCACCGGCTGGGCATCAAGACCAACGCCACCATGCTCTACGGCCACATGGAAACCCGCGAAGAAAGGCTGGAGCACATGGTGGCCCTGCGCGAACTCCAGGACGAAACCGGGGGGCTGGTGTGTTTCATCCCCCTGCCTTTCCAGCCCGCCAACACGCAACTGGGACACATCCCGCCCACCACCGGCGTGGAAGACCTCAAGACCATGGCCGTAAGCCGCCTGATGCTAGACAACGTCGCCCACATCAAGGCCTACTGGGTGATGCTTTCGGTGAAGCTGGCCCAGGCGTCCCTGTACTACGGCGCGGACGATTTCGACGGCACGGTGGTCGAGGAAAAAATCGGCCACATGGCCGGGGCGCAGACCGAGCAGGGGCTGACCCGGAAAGAAATCCTAAGGCTGATCGCCGACGCCGGCTTCCGGCCGGTGGAACGGGACAGCCTGTTCCGGGAAGTGGCGCGCCGAGCCGAGGACAGGTGTGCATGATGGAAAACGGCCGCTTGAATTTCAAACAGGCTCGGGACCTCTACCAAAACGCCGGCTTTCACGACCTGGCGCGGATGGCGCACGCCGTGAGGCTGGAAAAACACCCGGACCCGGTGGTGACCTACGTGGTGGACCGCAACATCAATTATTCCAACGTCTGCGTGTGCGGCTGCCGGTTCTGTGCGTTCTTCCGCCCGCCGGACCACCCGGAAAGCTACGTGTTGAGCCGGGAGGAACTGGCCGTCAAAATCGAGGAAACCCTGAGCCTGGGCGGTACGCAAATCCTCATGCAGGGCGGCCACCATCCGGGCCTGCCGCTCTCGTTTTACGAAGACATGCTGCGCTTTATAAAGTCGAAGTATCCCATTCACGTCCACGCCTTCTCGCCTCCCGAAATAGCCCATTTCAGCAGGCTGGAAGGCATCCCGGCCGGCGAGGTGATCGCGCGCCTTGCGGCCGCCGGGCTGGACTCCATTCCCGGCGGTGGCGCCGAAATCCTGGTGGATTCGGTGAGGCAGCGCGTTTCGCCCCGCAAGTGTTCGGCCGCCGAGTGGCTGGCGGTCATGGAGGAGGCCCACCGGCAGGGGCTTCGCACCACCGCCACCATGATGTTCGGACACGAGGAAGAACCGCGCCACAGGCTCGAACACCTGTTCGCCCTCCGCGACCTCCAGGACAGAACAAGCGGCTTCACCGCTTTCATCCCGTGGGCCTTCCAGCCCAGCAATACCGCCATCCACCGGGAACCCGAAACGGCGGTCGCCTACCTGCGGCTCCTGGCCGTTTCCCGGCTGGTGCTGGATAACTTCGACAACATCCAGGCGTCCTGGGTCACCATGGGACCGAAAGTGGCCCAACTGGCGCTCTTTTTCGGCGCAAACGACTTCGGTTCCACCATGATCGAAGAAAACGTGGTGGCCGCCGCCGGCGTGTACTTCCGGCTCTCCGTGGAAGAGATACGCAGGATCATCGAATCGGCCGGCTTCCAGCCCCGGCAGAGAACGATGGCCTACGAGTACGTGGTACAGGGGACGGGAGAATGTTAAGAGCGCGGGGGAAGGCTTCCGGTGCTGTTGCCCAAGGCCAAAATTTCAGTAAGACGCCGCCAAAAGTACGGATGACTCCCCTCCCTTGGCGGGAGGGGCAGGGGGAGGGTGGGGACGAATCCCCCCCACGTGTTTGATGGGTTTTAGGCTTTTAGCCATGTAAACAGGTCGTACCGCCCATGGTTTCCAGCCCAACCGACATGGTCCTGCACAGGGCCGAATGGATTTTTCCCGTGGTATCCGCCCCCGTGCGCAACGGGGCGGTGCTGGTGAGGGGCGGCCGGATTGTTGCGGCGGGCCGCTTTCCCGAACTCGTGCGCGACCTGCCGGCGGGAGTGGAGATTGCGGACCACGGCCGTGCGGCGATCATGCCGGCGCTGGTAAACGCCCACACTCATGTCGAGCTTTCGGCGTTCGGGGGGAAGGTGCCCTTTCCTCGATCCGGGTTTTCCGACTGGACCCGCACGTTTTTCCCGCTCCGTCCCGGGGTTTCGCCCCAAATGCTGCGGGAGGGGTTCCTGGGCGGCATGAGGGAGCTTTTCGAGTGCGGCACGGTCCTTTGCGGCGACATCACCAACGGGTTCGCCGTGGATGAAGAGGCGGGGTTTCCGGAACGGCTCGTTTTCCTGGAGCTTCTGGGCTTCAACCTGGGCTCGGTTGCCGAGGCCGTGCCTCCGGGGGCGGCCC
Organism: Syntrophobacterales bacterium Delta_01; assembly: GCA_001603845.1. Lineage (GTDB taxonomy): Bacteria > Desulfobacterota > Syntrophobacteria > Syntrophobacterales > Syntrophobacteraceae > SbD1. Next base: position 24,659 of record LUZZ01000019.1, read on the forward strand.
CGGTGGCAGGAGACGGCCGGGTGGTCCCGGTTCCGCATTCCGTTTATTCCGTCTCGCCGGCGATCATCTGGGAGGCGGCGGCCCTGGCGCGAAAACGCGGGACGCCACTGAGCATCCACGTCGCCGAGCACGCGGAGGAAGTGGAGTTTTTACGAAGCGGCACCGGCTTTTGCCGCGACCTGCTGGAGAGCCTCGGCCGGTGGGACCCCGCGTGGAGCCCGCCGGGAAGGTCCCCGGTCCAGTACCTGGACGGCCTGGATTCTCTCGGGCCGAACACCCTCCTGGTGCACGCGGTGCACATGAGCCGGGCGGACTGGGCTCTGGCGGCGGCCGGGAAGTGCGCCGTCTGTTTTTGCCCCAGGAGCAATTTTAACCTCGGCGTGGGGCGGCCGGACATCGAAGCGGCCCTTTCGCTGGGGATCGCCGCATGTTTGGGCACCGACAGCCTGGCCAGCAACACGGATCTCAATCTTTTCGCCGAAGCGGCGTTCGTCCTGGACCGGTATCCGGGCATCCGCCCCGAAACGGCGCTGGCGATGATTACGGCAAACCCGGCGCGGGCGCTGGGGCGCCGGGCGGATTTCGGCGCGGTGGCCCCCGGGCTTTCCGCCGCTCTGCTGGCCGTGGAAATAGATTCCGATCTCACTGATTCTCATCTTGCTGAAGCGGTTATCGACTCCGGAAAAAAAGGAGCATTCCAATGGACGACAAGCTGAACCTGGGCAGGATAGGGTATTTGAACGTGTTGCCGGTCTACTTTCCGCTGGAGAGCGGGATCGTGTCCCACCCGTTTTCCATCGTGGCGGGTACGCCGGCGTACCTCAATGAACTCGCCGCAAGGGGCGCGCTGGACATAAGCCCGGTATCGTCGATCGAATACGCCCGGCACGCCGACCTCTACTACATCGTTCCCGACCTGTCGATCAGCTCCTTCGGCGAGGTGAAAAGCGTTTTGCTGTTGAGCCGCCGGCCTGTCGAACAGCTCGGTGAGAGAAAAATCCTGGTCACCCCGCAGTCGCACACCTCGGTGGGGCTTCTTAAAGTATTGTCAAAAATGCGCTACGAGATGGACCCGGTATTCGAAACCGGCGCCCCGGCGGATTTTTCGGCCAACGGGGGCGGGCCGGAAGCTTTCCTGGCAATCGGCGACGAAGCCCTCCGGCTGAACGGAAAACGGATGTTTCCGCACGTCCTGGACCTCGGAACGGCGTGGTACGAATGGACGGGGCTCCCGTTCGTGTTCGCCCTGTGGGTGGTGCGCAAAAAAGCGGTGGACGAAAAAAACGGCCGCATCCCCGCGGCGGTCAAGGCCCTGCTGGACTCCAAACGATGGGGCTGTTCGTATATCGAACGCATCTGCGAGGAGGCGGCCCGCGCCGGGGTGCTGGAAATCGACGAACTGCACGAATATTACCGCTGCCTGCGGTACGACCTGAACGAAAGGGAGCGCCGGGGGCTCGAACTTTTTTACTCCTGCCTGCGGCAAGTCGGCGAATTGGAACGGGTGCCGAAGCTGGAAATTTACTCGGCCGGCGGGTGCCGGGTGTCGGGTGCCGGAGAAGGCCGGAAAGCGGAGGACGGGTGCGGGAGCACGGAGGGTCTTGCGCGCGAGTGTTCGATCTCCGGGTTGTGAGCCCTGCCGTTTGGCCCCTGTTCGCCGTTTCCGCGCGCTCCGGCTTTCGTGGGGAGTCTGGAAATGAATGGAAAAAATCTGCGGCTTAAAAGAATTATCTCTCCCGTTGACGGCCGGACGGTGATATTCCCTCTGGACCACGGGGTGAGCCGGGGGCCTATCGAGGGGCTGGAGCGGATCGAACGGGCGATAGAGACGGGAATACGCGCGGGAGCGGACGCCCTGGTGCTGCACAAGGGGATGATGCGCTGGCTGGAGGCGTTCCCCGGCCCGGTGCCCGGAGTCATCATGCACCTTTCGGCCAGCACCAGCATGGGGCCGTCGTTTTACCACAAGGTGCTGGTGGGGGGCGTCGAAGAAGCGGTGAGGCGGGGCGCGGATGCCGTATCGGTCCACATCAACCTGGGAGACCCCATGGAGCCGGAGATGCTGCGGGACCTGGGGCGTGTGGGATATTCGTGCTGCGACTGGCAGGTCCCCCTGTTGGTGATGGCCTACGTCAGCGCCAACCGGCGTCCCCTGTCCTGCGGCCCCGACATCGCCCATTCGGCGCGGCTGGCCGCCGAACTGGGGGCGGATATCATCAAGATCCCCTTTCCCGAAGACTACGACCTGCTGGCCACGCTCACCGCCGGCCTGCCCGTCCCGGTGGTGATGGCGGGAGGCGCCCCGCCCGGCAAGACCGCTCAGCTTCTGCAGCGGGTGCAGAAAAGCATGGAGGCCGGAGTGCGCGGAATCGCGGCGGGGCGGAGCATTTTCCAGCACAGCAACCCGGCCGCGGTCCTGGCCGCCATCCGCGCCATCGTGCACGAAGGCGCGCCGGCGGAAAAGTTCGCCGACCTTTGATAGACTGATCTGCATTCGATCTGGTATTTTTAAGAGAGCGGGGAAAGGCTTCCGGGGCTGTTGCCCGAAAGGATATTAAGGTGCATCAATAGGGGAACGAACGAAAACAATGGAATGAACGAGAATAATGGAAGGAACGAAAATCCCCCTCCCTGCGATGGGAGGGGTTCAATGTTGTTGACTTTAAGCTCCTCCCCCTTTGATGGGGGAGGCAAGGTGGGGGTGAAAAACCGAGCGATGTCAACCCCCTCCCCCTGCCCCTCCCGCCAAGGGAGGGGAGTTCATGGAGCGTCGCCCCTTTGGACAAAAAAAACCTGGTCATAGGCATTACGGGGGCTAGCGGAGCGCCTTACGCCCGGGCGCTGCTTCGCGCCATTCCGGCCCGGGATTTCGGCGTCCACGTGGTGGCCTCCGGCGCCGGGCGGCTGGTCTACGAGATGGAGACCGGGGCGGCGCTTGACGGCGACATGCCGCCGGGGGTGCGCGTGTGGGACGAATCGGATTTCACCGCGCCCTTTGCCAGCGGCACCTTCCCGTGCGCCGGGATGGTGGTGGTGCCGTGCACCATGGGGACCCTGGGGGCCATCGCCTCCGGGATTTCCCAAAACCTCATCCACCGCGCGGCCGACGTCTGCCTCAAGGAGCGGCGGCCCCTGGTGCTCGTCCCCCGCGAAACGCCTCTCAACCGCATCCACCTGCA